>JAFGJK010000158.1 GCA_016929135.1 Spirochaetota bacterium
AGATGGTGCGCCGGGGGGTGAACCCGGTGGCCGCCAGGTACTCCACCGCATCCATGATTGCGATGAGGCAGCACTTGATATCCAGTGAGCCGCGGCCCCACACGAAGCCGTCGGCGATGGCGCCGCTGAAGGGGGGATGGGTCCACCGCTCCAGGCTCGAGGGATCGGCCGGCACCACGTCCATATGCGCCATGAGGAGCATCGGCTTCAGGGAGGGGTCGGAGCCCTTCCAGGTGTAGAGCAGGCTCAGGTCGTTCACCCTCTCCCGCTGCAGCACCCTGTGGGCCTTCGGATAGGTCCGGGCCAGGTACTCGTGGAAGCGCAGGAACTCGTTCCGGTCGATGGCGCTCCCCTCCTGCGTCGACACGGTCTTTATCTGCAGCGCCCCGGAGAGGTGCGCCGCCACATCCCCCGCGTCCACGGAGACCGTGGCGGCCGGGACGTCCCGCAGCTGCATTGAGGACTTCCTGAAGGTGTTCACCACACAAACGACCAGAAGGACGACAACGGCGGCACAGAGGCCGAGAAGGACCTTTTTCATGGCATCACCTCGTATAGAAATGCCCCCCTGTAGCATATCCGGGCCGCCTGTCAATTCAAATACCGCAGACCGAACGGGAACCGGTCCCGCAGGGCCCTCTTTTCATTTGACAAAAAATCCACGGGGGGGTATCACGGGAACAGGCGCCTCCGTGTCACCCCGGCACGATGCGGCCGGACATGATGCACGAAACGAGGTTTCCATGAGCGACGAAGCCGTATACCGCAGGCTCGCCGAGGTGCTCGACTCACTTCCCAACGGCTTCCCCCGTACGGAAAGCGGCGTGGAGCTCAGTCTCCTGAAGCGGGTCTTCGATGCCGACGAGGCGGAGCTCTTCTGCCGGCTGAAGCTGGCGAATGAGACGCCCCGTGAGATAGCGGCCCGCACCGGACTTTCCGCGGACTACCTGGAGGAGAAGCTCCGGGCGATGTGGTGGAAGGGGCAGATCCAGTGCGATCCCTCGGGACCCGAGCATCGCTACAACCTGGTCCCCTGGATCGTGGGGATCTACGAGTACCAGTTGGAGAACATGGACCAGGAATTCGCCAGGCTGCACGTGGAGTACATCAAGAGCGCCGGCCTCTTCTTCATGAGGAAGAAGCCCCAGGTGATGCAGGTGGTGCCGGTGGAGGAGCGGATCCCGGACGGGACGCGCGCCCTCCCCTACGAGCAGGTCTCTGCCCTCATCGAGAAGAGCAGGTCCTTCGCGGTGAACCAGTGCATCTGCAAGAAGCAGATGTCCCTGGTGGGCAGGGAGTGCCGGATGCCCCGCGAGGTCTGCCTGGTGCTGTCCGAGACGCCGGGTTTCTACGACCGCCATCCCATGGGGGGGCGGGTCATCGACCGGGAGGAGGCCCTCTCAATACTGAAAACGGCCGAGGAGGCGGGTCTCGTGCACATGACGGCGAACGTCCGGAGCGGGCACTGGTTCCTGTGCAACTGCTGCAGCTGCTGCTGCAGCCAGCTACTGGCCGCCAGGTTCGGGATGAAGGAAGCGGTGAACTCGCATTACTACGCGGAGATCGACAGTACCGCCTGCCGCGGCTGCGGCACCTGCGCCGAGCAGCGGTGCCCGGTCAAGGCGATCGAGGTGGAGGGGGGGGCGAGGACCGTCAACCGGGACAGGTGCATCGGCTGCGGGCTCTGCGCCACGACGTGCCCAACGGGGGCGATCCGTCTGGTGCACAAGAATCAGGACCGGATCAGCACCCCCCCGGCCGACGAGAAAGAATGGTATCGCATGAAGGCTGCAGCGGAGAAAAAAGACATATCCCGCTTCCAGTAGACCGGCAGATGCCGGCATATCAACGCACGGGGGTGATACTGCATGGAGAATGTGTACAGGATGGAAATTGGAATGGTGCACAATCCCGACACGGTGAGGGCCATGGCGCGCCAGCTGGAGGAGGCCACTGCCGCGGGTGCGCGGGTGGTGGTGCTCGAATCGAGCCACGAGAAGAACTGGTGCATCGGCATCGACGTGGCCTGGGTGCTGGAGCGCTACAAGCAGGACGACAGGAAATCCGTCATGGAATTCTTCCTGGAGGGGGACAGGACCGTCTTCAGGACGATACTGGACATGCCCTGCATCGTCATCGCCGCCATCGGCGGCCACGCCATCGCCAACGGCGCGGTACTGGCCTGCCTGGCGGACATCAGGTACATGCGGGCCGACCGCGGCTACTTCTGCCTCCCCGAGGCGGCTATGGGCCTGGACAGGGCCTTCCCCCCCAGCGACATGCTCCTCTTTCGCAGCGCCTACGGCCCCTTCATCACCGACGACCTGATCCCCTCGGCGCGCAAGGTGGCGGCCCAGGAGCTGGCGGCCCACGGCGTCATCGACCGCGCCTGCGCCGGCCTGGAGGAGCTGAAGGAGGCGGTGGACGCACGGGCTCGGGAGATCGCCGCGGACCGGGGTCTCTACGAATCCCTGCTGGAGAAAAAACGGGAGAGGAACAGGGAGGTGCTGAAGGTCCTGGATGCCGAGGACGAGGCCGCCTTCGACTTCATATCCGGCGAGTTCTGGACCTACATGAAAAAGGTGATGCCGGCGCAGACGTGACGCGTGGGAAAATTTCCAACGATAACGAAAAATTTTCTTGAATTTCAGCATGCGCGTCCCATGCTGGCTTCCGCATAGCTTCAGAGGTCATGATCAGGCGGTCCTGGGGTATCAAACCCGGATGCGGCCGGGCCGAACGGCAACAGGCAAAGCCCTGTGGGACTCTATCCCGCGGGGCTTTTTTATTTTGTATCCGGAGGCAATAATGAACAGGCAGAAAAAAAAGGTTATGACAGCCACCCTCTCGGTGGCATCGAACGCCACCCTGGTGGTACTGAAACTCGTCGTCGGCACGGTCATCGGTTCGATATCGGTGATCTCAGAGGCAATTCACTCGGGGGTCGACCTGGTGGCGGCGCTCATCGCACTCTTCGCGGTGAAGACCTCGGGGAAGCCGGCGGATCGCGGCCACCGCTACGGCCACGGGAAGATCGAGAACATCGCCGGCACCACCGAGGCGCTCCTGATATTCCTCGCCGCCGGGTGGATCATCTACGAAGCAGTGCGGAAGCTCATGAATCCGCAGCCCATGATGGAGGAGGTGAGCTGGGGGGTGGCAGTGATGGCCGGTTCTGCACTCATGAACCTCGCGGTCTCCCACATGCTCTTCAAGGTGGGGCGAGAGACCGATTCCATCGCCCTGAAGGCGGACGCCTGGCACCTGCGCACCGACGTCTACACCTCCCTGGGGGTCATGGGGGGGCTCCTGCTCTACTGGATCGGCCACCGACTCTTCCCCGGCGTGAACCTTCAGTGGATCGACCCGGCGGCCGCCATCGCCGTGGCGCTTCTGATCGTCAAGGCCGCCTACGACCTCACGGTGCAGTCGGTGCGGGATCTGATGGACGCGAGCCTTCCGGCCCGCGAGGAGCGGGTGCTCATGGACGCCGCCATGGAGCTCATCCCGCAGGTGCGCAGCGTCCATCACCTGAAGACGAGGAAATCCGGCCCCTACCGCTTCTTCGACTACCACCTGGCGGTGGACCCGGAGATGACCGCGCGGGATTCCCACGCCCTGGGGGACGCCATCGAGGCGAAGGTCCTGGAGCGTTTCCCCGACGCTAGGGTGACCTGCCATGTGGAGCCCTGCGACAGGACCTGCGACAGGCACTGCAGGGCGCACTGCTTCGTCGCCGAGGAAAAATGAGGGGGATACAACAATGAACGGGAACAATCAGGGGTCAGCGCCCAGGAGGATACAGTTCATCGGCTGCGGCGTCATCGGGAGCATCCTGGCGGCGAAGCTCGCCGCGGCGGGCGCCGAGGTCACGGTGCTGGCCCGGGGCGGGCGCCTCGGCGAGATCGGGGAGCACGGTGTCGTCATCCGTCACGCCATCACGGGGGAGCGGATCCAGGCAAGAGTAAATGCGATCGACAGGCCCGGCGCCGGCGGCGCCTTCGACCTCACCGTGGTGCCGGTGCGGGCCGACCAGCTGGACGGCATCATCCCCATCCTGAACGAAGACGCGGGCACGGGCCTCATCGTCGTCATGGTCAACAATCCCGAGGGGATCGCCGGCACCGCGGAAAGG
>JAFGJK010000159.1 GCA_016929135.1 Spirochaetota bacterium
AAGCCGGTCAAGGCCGCAGCGAAGAAGGCGAAGCCGGTCAAGGCCGCAGCGAAGAAGGCGAAGCCGGTCAAGGCCGCAGCGAAGAAGCCGAAAGCGGCGGCACCGAAGCCGAAAGCGGCGGCACCGAAGCCGAAAGCGGCGGCACCGGCCAGCAGCACCCCGATGACCGATATGATTCTCCAGCGCGTCAGGATGTACGACAGGCGCTGATAATTCATCACCGGGCAGGTACCATACAGATCCGGCCCATTGCCTTTCCGTTGGGGGGAGTATGTACCGGGGGCGGTTCGATACTCCCCCAGATGGGTTGTGAGCGGGTCGTGGCGGAGCCCGGCATGCATGGGCAGCGGAAGGCATGGTGCCAGGCTCTTCGATGCGTCAGTGTCCGGATGCCCCGTGAATACAGCGCGGCAATCGTCATCGCGCCGTTTCTTCAGAAATGTCCCTGCTGTTCCTGTCTCCATTCCCCGGGGGTGTATTCGTCTGCATGATTTGTATCCCTGCCGCGGTCCGTGCGCCCCCTGAGGAGGTTGCCAGAAAGGATCGGAGGTACTGGCGGGATTGTACCGCCCCTTATAATCGACACCGATCATTCCTTCATTCATTATGTCTCATAAAACGGCCTCTATAATACTGCCTTTGCAATGAAAAAAAAATAAATTTAAAGTGGAAATTATTTCGCGCATTTTGCAGTTAAGACTGAACGGACAAACAACGAAATGATCGTGACCGGGAGCGGCGCGGGAAAGGTGATTTTTCGAAGATACCGGACCGCGCATATTCTGTTATGGGATTCAGACCGACAATAAAACAATGCGAGAATTAAATTTTACCATCATTATTAAGAATCTGTTTGTGCTGCTGGCGCCCCTCCTGCTGCTGCCGGGATGCACCGGCTCCCCGGTGAAGGTGACGGAGGTTTCGAGCGGGGCCGATGCAGCCTTTCACTTCGTCTATTCGGAATACCTTCACGAAACATCGAAGGATTCTCACAGCCACAGGACCTCCTATGCGCTCAAGAACGGGAGGCTCGTGTACGATTATGCCGCCATCGGACACCCGGGACCGGACAAACGGCACCGAGAGCTCACCGTGAATCATGCCGCCGTGGATGCGATACGCAAGAAACTGAGGGAGCTCCAGCTCTACACGAACCACGCCCGGAGCTTCCCGGTGGAGAAACGCGGCGCCACCGTCCACACCGGCAGGATGCTCTGCCTGACCGATGGCGACAGGTCCTACAAGATTACGGTCGCCGGCGGACGCCCCAGAGACATGAAGGACAGGGTGGGGGACCGCCTCTCCGAGTTCAGGTCCTTCATCGAGAAGTACTTCTCGAAATGATCCGCCCGGCCCGGTACCGCAGGGGGAACGGCGGCCTCATGAAATCGCCGTTGCGTGACGCGCAATGACGCCACGCCGCAATTTCTCTCCCCGCATCGACGCCGCCCATAAACGCTTGACACCGCTCTTCACACATGGTACGATTCTGCCTTCATGCGTCTGAACACCCGGCAGCGTGAATATCGATACACCGGAGGAGGTCCCCACCGTGAAGAGGATCATTCTTGTATGCCTGGCGACGCTGGCGCTCGTCGCCGCGTCGGACAGCGCCTATCCCTTCAGCATCAGCCTGGGGACCAACCTCTGGCACAACTGGTGGGACCCGGCCTGGCACGACGGGAAATTCAGAATGACCCAGGTGACGCCGACGAATATATATTTATCGTCTTTCGATATGCCGCGGTTTTCTGCCGGATCCGCCCTCCTCTTCGGCCCGGTCCTGTCGGTGAGCTTGAACAGCCGGTGGTCCGTCGCCTCGACCTTCATGTACGGCAGGTTCAATTACTCGACATTCGGCGCCATGTCGTCATGGGACAGGAGTAATCCGTCTAAGCCAATGCAATCTGTTTCTGCCGATATGTCACGTAACGTGGAGCGCTGGGACAGCGATACCGCGGTGACCTTCGCGGTGAACCGGGTTTTTTCAGTATTCCTGGGATTCAAGGCGCAGGGGTATGATTACAATGAAGTGCTCGTTATTGAGAATGATTCAAAATGGATGAGGCTTGAATCGGCGGTGGCGCATTACGGGGCAGGCCTGGGGGTCGGCGCAACGGTCCCCCTGCGGTGGGGGTTCTTCCTGCTGGGGAATGTCTCCGGTGTCGTGATGCGGGGAATCGAGGATACGGAGATGAAATTCACCTCCATGTCTGGCCTGGACTGTTATTTTAAAACCGGGTACTTCATCTCCTACGGGTTCACCGCCTCGGCATCCATCGCCTATGTTATTAGTTCCGCCGGCGTCACGCTCGCCGCGGGCTTCAGGTACCAGATGCTGTGGTACCGTCAGGCGGAGAGGGAGATCTCGCATCTGGAGCTGGACGGCACGCACGACCGGTACTACGGCGTCACCTTCAGCGCCATATACAGGCTCACCTTCGGCGGCGATGAGGACTGACCGGGGGTGCGGACGGAGCCGGTGGCCGGTAAAGGTGCCGTCACTGCAGCCTCCAGTACCGCCTGTCGTTTATCAGCACCATCCGCCGCCCCTGGGCCGGGGACGCCTCGCCCGGGTCCTCGGTCACCGGTGATACCGGGAGGGACGCCGCGGTGACGCTCCGGACCGTCTCCTCACGGTAGTCCTGAAGGACCCGCTCGCCCGCATTGATCGGGTCGGCGGATACCGCCACCCGACCACCGGTCCGCACCACCTTCTCCCGGATCGTCAGCAGGAGCCTCCCCTTCTCCACGCGCCAGCGCCCACGGTGCGATACGGTGCGCGCGGTCATGTCGCGGTTCCCTGCCTCCCAGGTGAAGGTCCCGTCCCTGTTGAAGGTGTAGGAGGCGTTGGAACGCTCTGCCGTCATGGGGGCGTCCTCCCAGGTGCCGACGAGGAGCTCCGGAAGCCGGCTGCTGTTGTCGTAGCGCGCGATGAGGGCCTGAAGGGCGGAGGGCTCCGCCCTTCTCAGGTTTGCCAGGTCGCTGTCGGAGCGCAGGTGCGCCAGGTAATAGTAGTTGTAGCGCAGGGCCATGTCCAGGTGGTTCAGGGCTGTGGGGATGCGGTTCGCCAGGGATTCGGCGCAGGCCATGTTGTAGTAGACCAGGTGCGCCATCCTCCCGGCGGTGTCGAGCCCCAGCGCCCCGCCGTATGCCCTGAGGGCCTCGTCGTAGTTCGCCGTCTCGCTCAGGGCGTTCCCCAGCTCGTAGTAGGTCTGCAGCGTGGGATGGAGCGCGGCGGCCTCCCTGAACAGCGGGATTGCCGCTGCCGGGTTTTTCTCCTTCCGGTACGCCGACAGGGCCCGCGCGTGGAGGGCGGCGCTCCGGTCCGCGTCCCCCTTCGTGTGATGCCGCAGGCGTTCGCCGATGCGGTCCCTGTCGTAGATATCCTGGGCGCTGGCGGGCACGCCGGCCAGAAAGAGCGGAACCAGTGCGAGAGAGAGCAGGAATCGATGTGCGGTGCCCATTGTGTCCTCCCCGTCGCCGTGATGCGGCATCCCTATCCTACAGGGCCGGCACCCGCTCTGTCCATAACAATTTTCCCCTCCCGCCCCCCTCCGGGCGGGAACAGGACCGGGGCGTGATTCTTTTCGGGCGCCGGCAGCTGTCTTCGCTTGACGGGACCGCCCGGGGTCCGGTAGAATGCGGGGGAGCGGCCCGTCCGGGTCTGCTACGGGGGACGCGAAGGGACCGCGGGGGCGTGTCCCCCATGCTCTGCGGGAGGTGAGGGGAGTGGCAGTCTTTGACACGCTGGCGTCCAGGTACGATGAATGGTTCGAGACGGCGCTCGGGAGATACGTCCTGGCGTGCGAGATGGAGCTGGTGCTGCGGCTCGCCGGCGTCCGGCCGGGTGAGCGGGTCCTGGACGTCGGCATCGGCACCGGAATCTTCGCCCGCGAGCTCATGGGGCGGGGGGCGGAAATCACCGGCATTGACGTCTCCGAGGCGATGCTCCGCGTGGCCAGGTCGAAGGGTTTGACGCGGTTGGCCCTGGGCGATGCGGTCTCCCTGGACTTCCCTGAGGGGTCCTTCGATCTGGTCGTCTCCATCACCGCCCTGGAATTCATCGGGGAGCCGGAACGGGCCGTCTCGGAGATGGTGCGCGTGTGCAGGGAGGGGGGTCGTGTCGTGGTGGGCACCCTCGGTTCGAGATCCTGGTGGGCCCTGAAGAGGAGGAGGGCCGCCGCTGGGGATGCCGGATCGGTGTTCCGCGGGGCCAGGTTCTATTCCCTGAAGGAGCTGCGGGCCATGGCCGGCGCGCACGGCCGCAGGTACGCGGTGGCGGGAGCCGTCTTCGCCCCTCCGTACGACAATCCGTTCTGCGTTGCGGTGGGGCGGCTCCTGGAGAGGCCCTGCCGGGCGTTCATCCCCTCCCTGGGGGCGTTCCTGGCCTTCAGGATCGACAGGGACTGACCGCGGTGCGCCGCACGCCCCGGCCGCGGGATTGTCCGCCCCATTTTTTTTCCACATTTCCCGCTTGCACGCCCCTCCTTCCTGTGGTATACTGGATCCATCTGATGTCGTGAGAGGAGAAGCGTTCATGCCCCGGAATGACCACAGGCCTGCGGCCGTAGCGGCGAGGCGGCGCCGTGCCGTGGCGCTGCTGATCGCCGGCATCGCCGTGTCAGTCCCGGCGCTCCGGGCCGCTTTCATACCCTACTACAGGATGGATTCCCTGGCACTCCAGGCCGAGGCGGTGGTGCTGTGCCGGGAGCTCTCCTACGCGCCGCGGCACGATGCCCCCATGGACAGGATGGTGACCTGGCGCACCGGCAGGTTCCTGGTGGAGCGGACCTTCAAGGGGATCGTTCCCGCGGGGGCGACCCTGACCGTGCGGATGCCCGGCACCTACCGCCGCGCCGTCCTGGAAGAGGGGATCCCCACCTACATGCTGCTCGGAGACGGTCGAAGGGTCCTGAAACGACATCGGCCGGTCCCCCTGGGCCAGGCCCTCCTCTTTCTCACCTGGAACGGGTCTGAGCGGGTCTACGAGCCGGTCACCGGCGGCATCAAGGTGATCTCCGGGGGGCGGGTGCTGGCCTACGGCCAGTTCGTGTCGAATCCCGGCCCCCTGGTGCTGGCCCCCATGCGGCCGGAGAATGTCGATGCGCCCCGCTACGGCCTCGACGAGCTGCTGGCCGACCTGGCCGTGGCCCTGGAGAGGGCGAGGGGGCTCAAGGCGCCGGTGCCGGGCGAGCCGGAATACCGGCGATAGAACGGCCTGCGGGCTGACCGCTTCGGCGATCCATGAATGCAGGAGGGAGGAGGTCCCTTGCGGCGTTTTCACATAACGGCGTGTGGGGCATTTGTGTATGGCGCCATCGGCAGATGATTTCATCCTCGAGGGTATCACCACCACGCGCAGTCCATCGGCCTCGAACATCCTGATGGAGCTCTCCTACCTGCGGACCGGACGGATCGATTTCGTCCAGCTGAAGAATGGGCTGGATCTGATGCAGGCCGCGATCCACCCGGCGCGGCGCGACTGCTTCCTGGTGGAGGCGATCGTCTGGTCCGACACCGGCGGCACCCTCTACAGGCAGCGGGAGCCCCTGCCGATGTCCAGGGCGAGGGGTGCGTTTTCCCGGTACCTCAGGCAGGGGACCCTGCCTGAGGAAGAGGGGTGGGATCCGGCGGAGTGGAACGCCGCGGCAGTAGATTCCGGGAGGGGGAGGAGGATCGCCCTTACCGCCGTGGCGGCAGTCCTCGTCGCCGGCGCGACCGCGGCGGCCCTGGCCTCGGGGCGGCCCTGGTATGAGGGATCCGCGATCGGATCGCTCGCCGCCTGCTACATCGCGGCCCTGGTGAGGATCGTCGGTGGCTATCTCGACAGGGCGCAGCGGCAGGTCATACTGAAATCGATCGAGATGGGGATGCCCTGCGAGATCTGGCGCGGGAGAAGCCTTATCGTGCTGGATAAAAAGACCAGGAGCATGAAGAAGCTGGCGCGGCTGGAGCTGATGCTGCTGGGGAGGATTTTCGCCGGCCTTGTACTGGCCCTGGCCCTGCTCCTGGCGGTTGTCTCCATCGGCCGGCTGCTGCTGTCATGCGCGGCGCCGTGGGAATGATCGATGCCGCAATGGATCGTTCGGCGCGGTGCGGGGGCGAGAGGAGAACGGTTTCGCCGCACGCCCGCTTCAGGAGCCCTGTCCCTGCTTCCCCTCGACACCGCCGATCAGCGCCGCCGCCGTCATGACCATCCGGATGTCCGCGTTTTGGTCGACGACCTTGAGGTCGAACTTCGGGACGAAGAAGGATACCCTGCCGTTGAGCTCCGCGGCGGCGGTGCCGTTGATCTCTATGGTGTATTTCTGCGGGACCAGGGCGATCATCCTGCTCAGGAACGCGCCGAGTCCGCTCCGCTCCGCGATCTGGCCGATCTCCCTGCCGTCGGGGGAGAGTATCAGCCAGGTGTCCCTGAGTATGGATCGCAGCCCCCTTCTCCTGAATCCGCCGATCAGCTCGCCGGTCTTCGAGTCGGTGACCGAATAGGTGGAATTGATCGCCTTCTTGAACGATCCCATCCCCTTGGCCACGGAGGAATCGTCCTTCCCGCCGAATTCCCGCTTCGCGAAGATGAGCTCTTCGGTCATCTCGGCGCTGGAGAAGATCCTGAATCCCATGCCGCCCCTGAACTTCGCCTTCGCGTAGAGCAGCAGGCGGCTCCCCGCGGCGTCGTAGATCATCGAGGTGCCGAGTCCGAAAAACTTGCGCTTCACGAAAAAACCCTTCTGCGACCTGATATAATCCCAGTCCACCCTGTACCTCCCCGTGCCGTTACTGTGCTGACGGTGTGGAAGTGTACGGGCACCGTGATGAAAAATTCAAGCACAATTTGATGCCCGGCCATCCGGGAACGGACGCGCCAGGACAAAACCGGCCCCGTAGGATATGCCGTTGCGGACACCGGCGGTATGCCGCCGCTGATGGCCGCTCCGTTTTCGGCTTGATGGATCACCCCCGATGGGGTATTCTGCGCCCTGTGCCCACGCGGGCACGGCAGTAGTCCGTGCCGGGCGGGGGTCCGCACCGGCATGAGATGCGGGGAGGGGAGCATGCATCGTACAGTCGTGAAAATCGCAGGCATCGCGTTATTGGCGGGGATGGCGGCACTCTCCTGCAGGTGGGGCCCCGAAGCGCCACCGCGCGCCGGCGCGATCGCGGACCTCCTGATTCGGGTCTCCGACCTGCCTGAGGGATGGCGCGTGGACCGGCCGCCGGCGAAGCCCCTCCCCGTCGACGGGGAGATCGTCGCCGCCGATGCCGCGAGGGTCATTTTTCGTTCCGGAGGCCCGCGCCGCGGCACCGTGGTGCACCGGATCTACCGGTTCCGCCGCACCGGTTCGGCCGCGAGGGAATTTTGGGAGCAGCTGGGCGTGAGGTTCTCGAATCCCTCGCTCGCACCGCCGGCCGAACCGGGGTTTCGGGTGAGGAACGCCGGACTCCGGACCCTCCTGTGCGGACCCATCGGCAGGAGCGAGGGCTGTCACTACATGGCGGCATACGAGGAGTATCTGGTCATCTGCAGCGTGATCATTCCCGGCTCAATGGATTACGCCGCCGTGCGGAGGATCGTGGCGTCCATAGACCGGAGTATGGGCGACCATCTCCGGCGCCCTCCGGCGGGCCGGGACAGGGCCCCGGAGTATTCCGGTCAGGGGCTCGCACCCTTCAGCGAGATCGAGTAATCCGGGTTCACGGTGAATGTGTACCGCCTGGCGTAGTCCGGCACCGGTTTCCAGGCATAGGGGAAATGCCGCTCCAGAAGCCGCACCTCGTCACTCCCCTGGTGAAGCGTGAGGGTTATATAGACGGGGATTCTGATCAGGTCCCTGAATTCAACGGTGTAGTGATACATGTAGTAGTACGATGTTTCAAGGCGGGTCCTCCTGCCGTCGGCCCCCTCTTCAGTTTCCGTATCGCTCTCCTGTGTCTTGAACCGCCTGATGACGTCTCCCTGCAGGGTGTCCCGGGGTGATACCCTTCTCAGAAGCGCCTCCCTCAGCGCCTTCCCGTGTTGTTCATAGAGCCAACTGTAGCGATTCATGAGCCTCTTCACCGAGACCGCGCTGAAGCCCAGAAGGAGGGCGCAGAGTGACAGGAATATCAGCAGGGGCGCCCACAGTGGCATCCCGGTCGCCTTTTTGAACTGCCCGGCGATGCCCCGATGCGATAATTCCCTCCGGCCCTCCTGCTTCGCCGCGGCAAAGAGCATCATGTACGCCAGGACCAGCAGAACGAGGCCGGCGATCACCCCCGTAAGGTTGAAGCCCAGGTTCACCAGCTCCGTGGTCTGGTAGTAATCGTCCCCGGGATCTTTATAGAGCAGTACCACATTGAAGGCTTCAGTGAACCGTTCCGCCGGGAGGGGGGAGAAATACACCGGATAGTCAACATAGCCGCGCTGCGAGGGATCGTAGAGCCTGACCTGAAATCCCCTGTTGTACCCCAGGAGGCCCCCCGCGTGATACCGGTTCATGTAGTAGACCCGCTTCGGCAGCATGACCAGTATGACAAAGAAGATCGTGAAGGCCATGAGGTAAACCGCTGACGCGGCCAGGATCAATATCCGGGCCGGGCCTTCCTCAGTCCCTTTTGCCGTGCCGATTAACGGCAGGGCGGATACCATGTCGCTGCCGGTGATCCTGCCGAAAAGCCTCAGGATGAAGTACCAGCTCGGAAGCAGGAGCGTCAGGAAGATCAGGATATGAAGGATTATGGATGCCATCTCTTTTCACCTCTTTGATGAGAATAGAGATTTCCAAGAGAACGATGATTCACGGGGGGCTTCCAGAGATGACCGCATCCCGGGGATCCGGAATTCTTCCGTGAATACCGAGCCTGAGTATAGGGTTTTTCCGAATTAAGTCAAGCGTTATCGGTCGGGCGCCGCGGGGGGTGGTGCGGCGAAAGGGCCGGCATCCCCGGCAGGGGGTCCCGACGGGACATTCCGGATAACAAACCGGAAGAATGTGTTTGACAAGGGACGATTCCTGTCGTATTCTTCCGGAATCATTTTCACAACAGAGTCCGTGACAATGGGGGGCGCAGATGCTTCAGGTGGACCCGTTGAGTCTCTTCTATCTCTCCTGTCTGGCCGCCGGGGCCCTTCTCCTGGTGGTGCGGGTCGTGCTGATGATTGCCGGTATGGGGCACGGCGCCGATGCGGGGGGCGATGGACCGGACGATATCTCCGCCGGCCACGATGTTGCGGCCCATGCGGGAGATCCGTCGGGGCACGAGGTTCCCCATCACAGCGCCGGCGAGTCGGACGCCAGCTTCAAGCTCCTGACGCTGCAGGGGATCATGGGGTTCCTGATCATGTTCGGCCTCACCGGCTACACGGTGCGGGCCATCGCGGGGGGACTGGTCTCCGTCGCGGCCGGCATCGTCGTGGGGATCGCATCCATGTGGCTCATGGCCAAGCTCTTCTCCCTGCTCATGAACCTCCAGTCCAGCGGCACCATCGAGATGCATAACGCCGTATGGCAGGAGGGGACCGTGTACCTCACCATCCCCCCGGACGGCGTCGGCAAGGTCCAGGTGGTGGTGCAGGGGCGGTTGCAGGAATTCGAGGCGGTGAGCGACGGTAAGACCGAGCTCAAGCCCGGGGACCGGGTCATCGTCGTGCACTGCAAGGGATCCACCCTGGTGGTCCACAAAACATAAGGAGTACTGCATATGGCACTGCTGAACATCGCACTGATCCCCGTTGCCCTCGTGGGGCTCCTGGTCTTCATTGCCGTCTTCTGGGCGTCGCGGTACAAGAGATGCCCCTCGGACCAGATACTGGTCATCTTCGGTAAGGTGGGGAAGGGGCAGAACGCCCGGTGCATCCACGGCGGCGGGATCTTCGTGTGGCCGCTGATCCAGGACTACGCCTTCATGTCCCTCACGCCCATGACCATCTCCATCCCCCTGCAGAACGCCCTGTCGCTCCAGAACATCAGGATCAACGTCCCCAGCACCTTCACGGTGGGGATCAGCACCGACCCCGCGATCATGAACAACGCGGCAGTGCGCCTCCTCAAGCTGGAGAGCGGGCACATCGAGGAGATGTCCCGGGAGATCATATTCGGCCAGCTGCGGCTCACCGTGGCGTCCCTCACCATCGAGCAGATCAACCAGGACCGCGAGAGCTTCCTGGAGGCCATCAGGAAGAACGTCGAGCCGGAGCTCAACAAGATCGGGCTCTACCTCATCAACGTGAACATCACGGACATCACCGACTCCTCCGACTACATCGAGAGCATCGGGAAGAAATCCGCGGCGGAGGCGATCAACAAGGCAAAAGTGGACGTGGCGGAGCAGGACAAGCTCGGCGCCATCGGCCAGGCCAGCGCGAACCGGGAGCGGGAGATACGGGTCGCCGAGAATACCGCCGAGGCGACCAAGGGGATGAAGAAGGCAGAGGCGGACCAGCGCGTCTTCGTGCAGCAGCAGGAGGCGGAGGCGGTCATCGGCGAGGCGACGGCGAACCGCGAGAAGGAGATCAAGATCGCGGAGAATCTCGCCGAGGCATCGAAGGGGAAGAAGAAGGCAGAGGCGGACCAGCGCGTCTTCGTGCAGCAGCAGGAGGCGGAGGCGGTCATCGGCGAGAACAAGTCGAAGGCCGCCATCGCCGAGGCGGACGCCGAGTACAAGGTGAAGCAGGCCGAGGCCCTGCAGAAGTCCGAGGTGGCCAGGCTCCAGGCGGCGGCGGAGATCCAGAAGGCCCAGTACCTCTCCGAGGTGGAGCGCCTCAACGCCGAGGAGGTGGTGAAGCGGGAGATCGAGAAGAAGAACATCGAGATCCTGGCCGAGGCGGAGGCCGAGCGGATACGGCGGCAGGCCAAGGGGGACGCCGACGCGGTGCTCTTGAAGTACGAGGCGGAGGCGAAGGGGATCCGGCAGGTGCTGGAGGCGAAGGCCTCGGGCTACCAGAACCTGATGAAGAGCTGCAACGGCGACGCCACGGCGGCATCCACCCTGCTCATGATAGAGAAGCTCCAGGAGATCGTCCAGCTCCAGGTGGAGGCCATCAAGAACATCAAGATCGACAAGGTCACCGTCTGGGATTCCGCGAGCCCCGCCGGCGGGTCATCCACGGCGAATTTCCTCTCCGGCATGATCAGGAGCATCCCGCCCCTGCAGGACGTGGCGCGTATGGCGGGGGTCCAGCTGCCGGACTACCTGGGGCAGATGAAGGAGGGGGGCGGTGAGCCCCCGGAGGAGAAGAAGGAGAAGAAGTAGCGGTACGGCGCCTCAGCCTCGTCCGGTCTCCTCGCTGAACTCGCTGCTGAGCGATTCCGACAGCTGTACCAGGCCGTCGGAATTTTCCCGTAGCTTTTCGGTATTCTGGGTATTGTTCTGCACCAGCCCGTTGGTGAGCTCGATGGAGCGCGCCACCTCGCTTATGGCCGCCTGCTGCTCCTTCATGATGCCCTGGATGAGGTCGGACTTCTCGCCCACCTCGGAGGCGCTCCTGTCCATGGTGTCCCGAAGCACCTTCTGGCTGTTGATTTCGTCCAGGATGCCCCGGGAGTGCTCCTGCAGCGTCCCGGATTTCTCCGCCAGAAGCCTGAGGAAGGCCACGATGTCGCCGATGATCCTGTTTCCGGATTCGGCGTCCATCTTGTTCTTCGTGATGAGGTCCGTGATCTGCTTGAGCTCGTGCGCGGAGCTGTCGGCGAGCTTCGAGATCTCGTCCGCCACCACCGCGAAGCCCCGTCCGTGCTCGCCGGCCCGCGCGGCCTCGATCGAGGCGTTCAGGGCCAGCAGGTTGATCCTGTCGAAGAAGTCGTTCATGATCGACGCGATGAAGAGGATGCTCTCCGAGTTCCCCAGCAGGGTCCTGTTGGTCTCGTCCAGGGAGGCGGATGACCGCTCCCCCTCCTTCACGTGGGACGAGAACTCCGCGAAGAGGGACGATATCGTCTCCCCGTACCGGTTCATCCTGATGATGGACTCGGAGAGCCGGTGTATGATGTCGATCAGGTTCTGGATCGACTCGTTCTGGGACAGGGTGGCGTTCGCCGCGTTCACCGATCCCGCCGAGATCTCCTCGATCGTGGCGGAGAGCTCCTCCATGGATGCGGCCTGGTTCTGGGAATTGTTCGAGAGGGTCTGGATGGCGCCGTTGGTGGTCATTACCGATGCCCGGAGGTTCTCCGAGGTGTTCCTGATCGTGCCGAGGAGATTGGAGATGAAACCGAGCTGTTTGGTGCTCTTGGTGTTTTCCTCCCGCATCAGGTCGATCACGTTCGTCATGGTCTTGATGATCATCATCGATATGATGAAGGTGGTGACGGTGGCCGCCATGCAGTCCAGGTAGGAATTCTTGATCGAGTCCATGAGCTCCCCCTGAAACCGCCCGTTCAGGGCCACGAAGGCGACCGTCTGGCAGAAAAGGAAGTAGAGCGTCATCAGTATGACGACGAACCTGTTGGAGAAGAGGGCGCCGATGATGATGGGCATGGAAAAATAGGCCAGGGCGAAGGTCGCATGGGGTGCCAGCATGTATTTTCCGGCGAGGCCCACTCCCACCACCAGCCCGTAGGAGATCATGGCCGCCACCGCGGCGCGGTTCAGTTTTCCGTACAGGACGAACACGATGCTGAGGAGGGCCCCCGCGCCGATGGTGCCGGTGAAGGGGATGAACTGCATGAAGCGATCGAGGCTGATGAAGAGCGACCCTATGGTCAGCAGGATCATGATAAGGAAGAGGATGATGCTCCAGAAAAAGAGCAGGTCGGCCTTTTTCCAGGTCAGCAGGTCCTAGGTGCTGAATCTGTCCGCAATGCGGCGGCGCGCCATCTGATACGGTTTCATGTGAATCCAATGACCTCCGAGGATTGCCGGTACGAGGATCCGGCCAGGGTCGGGCGTTCCTCCCTGCCTTCCGGGGTACCCCGATGCGATTTAAAAACGAAACGGGAGCGCGGTGATCACGCAGCAAGGCTCGAGATCGAACGGACGCGGAGTAACGATTGACGATCCCTTTCCGGGGAGATTTGATCCGCGGCAAGGTATAAAATCAAGAAAAAAAAGCGGGGCGGAGAGCCGGTGGAACCGGAAGGGGAACCCCCGGGACTCTCCGATCCGAGATCGGATCCGGAGCGTACACGGGGCCGATTCCGGGAATCGGCGGGGGGCTCGGCGATCTCCTTCCGCGTGAGCGCCCGTGCCGCCGCCGGCCGCCATATGCCTGTTATTCGTGGAGAAAATGCGGCATCCTGGAAAATTCTTTTGTCTGGCGGCCCCGTTCGGTGTATCTTATATAGAGTGCCCGCTTGGGCTGAAGCGTTATTCTCAGACGACCCTGCCGACCGTTCCGGGAGCGCCGTCCCCGCCGTTTCCGTCACGCCTGGACGGCGGGCGCACCGGGATTCCCGGACCGGGGGGAGGGCCCTGACCAGGAGGATCCCCATGGCAACCGAATCAACGGCACTTTCATACCTGCGGACATTCAAGATGAAGGTCATGCTGTCCACGGACGTGGTCGGGTATATCGTGATCATTCCCATCGTGGTCTTCCTGTACCTGCGCAGCGTGTCGCTCACGGAGGCGCAGATATGGGCCTTCATCTACACCGTGGCCCTCATCGTCGTCATCATCATCCCCATCAATATCGCCTGGTACCGCTACCTCTTCGGCCCCTTCACCAGGTACTGCCGGAGGATAGACCGGGGGGAGCGGCCCGGTGACGACCTGACCGTCGCCGTGCGGGAGCGCTTCGGCAGCTTCAACGAGCTCTCCTCAATCTCCGTCACCCTGCGCTGGCTCGCCGGGTGCGCGCTGGTGAGCCTCATCGTCAGCCAGACGGCGGGGATCACCTTCGAGCAGCTGCTGAACCTCTGGATCGCCGCCACCGCGGTGATCACCGTCTCCGTCGTGCAGTACAACTACATCTCGAAGGTCATGGTCGGGCGGTTCTCGCGGCACCGGATGTTCCGGGGCATCGAGAAGACGCTCTCCGATTCGTCGCGCTCCCTCCTGGGGTCCATCACCGGTCAGATCGTGGCGGCGGCGGTGATCGGCTGCTTCGGCATGGCGATGATCCTCACCGTCATGGCCATCTACATCGCCCACGGGTCCCTCCAGGAGATATCCGCCGGTATCGCGGCGAGCGAGTCCGCCGGGATCGCGGCGAGGATGGATCTGGCGTCGCACGCCAGGGGGCTGGCCGCCTGGATGATCGCCGCCGGGATACTGGTGCTGGCGGTGGTGGTGCTGGTCCTGTACAAGAGCATCAAGGACCGCCTGGACCCGCTCACGCATTTCAGGAGGAGCATCGTCTCCATCGCCAACGGCGACCTGACCGCGGAGCCCTACCGCTACATCGGCGGCAACGAGATCGGCATGCTGGGCTCCGCCACCATGATACTGGCCGAGAAGATCCAGGACATCGTGCGGGGGATCGTCGTGCTCTCCGGCACGATCGTGGAGAGCGGCGACGGCATAAAGACCGCCTCAAGCGGTCTCGCCAGCACCACGGGGGAGCAGGCCTCGGGCATGGAGGAGATCTCCGCCACCGTCGAGGAGCTCCTGGCCACCATCGGGCGCAACACCGAGAGCTCGGACAGGGCGGACCGGCTCTCCGACGACTCCTACCGCCTCGCCGAGAAGGGGACGGAAGTGATGGAGCGGGCCATCGAGGCCATCAACGGGATCAGGGACTCCGCCGGAAGGATCGGCGACATCATCGCCCTCATCGACGAGATCGCCTTCCAGACGAACCTCCTGGCCCTGAACGCGGCGGTGGAGGCGGCCCGGGCGGGTGAGCAGGGGCGCGGCTTCGCCGTGGTGGCCGGGGAGGTGCGGAGCCTGGCCCAGCGGTCCGCGGCGTCGTCCCGTGAGATCAAGGCGCTCATCAGCAGCTCCCTGGAGAAGATCGGCGAGGGGGTCCATCTCACCGAGGAGACCGGAAAATCCCTGCGGGAGATCTTCGACGCCGTCATCATGGTGCGGCAGATCGTCAGCGAGATCAGCGCGGCGAGCCGGGAGCAGAAGCTGGGGATCGGTCAGATCAGCGGGGCGGTGGAGCAGGCCGGGGTGAGCACCCAGCAGAGCGCCTCAACGGCCGAGGAGCTGGCCACCACCGCGGAGCTCCTCCTGGAAAAGGCGGCCGAGCTCCGGGAGGCGGTGAGCTATTTCCGCGTCAGGGAGCAGCATTAGGATTTTCGCTCTCGAGACGAGGGGTCTCGAATGCCCAGTGGCGTTTTTTCTCACCTTTCGTAAGGTGAGCGAAGGTTGCGAGGAGGGGGTGTTACGCAACCCCCTCCTCGCGGTAAGCGCATTTGCGCCGTCCTGGCGCGCGCTCAGCACAGCCTTTTTACGCCATCCTGGCGTGGCTGTGCATTGTGGCATCCTGCCAGGCACAGGCCAACTTTCTGGCGGCTCCTCCACCCCCGCACCGAGCAGACGCATTTTTTCCATCCATGGACGCGTCTGCAGAGCGAACAGGACGTTCGCCTGGTATGAGCATTTTCGCCATCCTGGCGATTCATGCAGGCGGCCCTCCATGGCCGCTCCCGAAGCGCGCCAGGAGGGCGCAAAAAGCATCGGCCCGCCCGATTCACGCGGCATCCGTGCCGCGCTCAATGGCGAAGAAACCGAAATGACGTCCAATCGATAATGGCTGCAACCCACCTGCCT
>JAFGJK010000020.1 GCA_016929135.1 Spirochaetota bacterium
CGAGATGCTGCAGTCGCTGCTCGCCTACGCCCGCGGCGCCGGCGTCGACGTCCGCTGGCTGACGATCGATGGCAATCCGGAGTTCTTCCGGATCACCAAGCGGATCCACAACCTGATCCACGGCGACACCAAGTCCGGCATGGAGCTGGGGGCGGAGGAGGCGCGCCTCTACGAGGCGGTGAACGCCGAGAACGCGGCATCCTTTAAAAAGGAACTGGGCCCCCGGGACATCCTCATCATCCACGACCCCCAGCCCCTTGCCATGGGGCAAATGCTGGCCAGGGAGCTCAATTTGCCCGCCCTCTGGCGCTGCCACATCGGTCTGGACCGGCGCACCGAGGCGACCGGCGTCGCCTGGCGATTCCTGCGGCCCTACCTGGAGGGCTACCTCCACACCATATTCTCAGCACCTGAGTACATCCCCGACTTCCTGGCCGACAGGGCCACCATCATCTACCCGGCCATCGACCCCCTGTCGCACAAGAACCAGGACCTCACGGTGGTGAAGCACACCGGCATCCTCTGCAACAGCGGGCTCCAGCCGGCCTACGAGCCGGTGATCACCCCCAATTACCGCAACGCGGTGATGAAAGTGGGGCAGAACGGCTCCTCGATCCCGGCCGGCGAGCTGGGACTCCTCTTCCGCCCCACGGTGCTGCAGGTATCGCGATGGGACCGCCTCAAGGGGTGGCTGCCGCTCCTGGAGGGCTTCGTTCGTCTGAAAAAGAAATCGACGGTGGACGAGACGAACCACAAGGGGAAGAGGAAGAAGCGCCGCCTGGAGCTGGCGCGCCTCATCCTGGCGGGCCCGGACCCCCGGGCGGTGGCGGACGACCCGGAGGGCCTGGAGGTGCTGGACCAGGTGCGGCGGCGCTACGCCGCCCTGGAGCCGGAGCTCCAGCGGGACATCTCCATCCTGCTCCTCCCCATGAAGTCCCGCAAGGAGAACGCCCTGGTGGTGAACGCCCTGCAGCGCTGCGCCAGCGTGGTGGTGCAGAACTCGATCCAGGAGGGCTTCGGTCTCTCGGTGACCGAAGCGATGTGGAAGCGCAAGCCGGTGATGGGGACCAGCGCCTGCGGCATCAGCCAGCAGATCCGCTCAGGCAGGGACGGCCTGCTGGTGAGCGATCCGGAGAACCCGGACGAGATCGCCGCCGCCCTGCTGAAGATGCTGAACAACCCGCTGCGGCGCTACAACATGGGGCGCAGTGCCCAGCGCCGGGTCTACGACCAGTTCCTCATCTTCCGACAGCTCTCCAGCTACCTGAAGCTGATCGACCGGGTGGTCTAGCCGCGGCGTATTTCCGATTGACACGTTGGTCATACGATGCATCCTGTTTGACGTGAAATCGAATCATTACACCGTTGCAATCGTCGGCGCCGGACCCGCCGGTGCAGTATGCTCTCATGAACTCGCGAATGCGGGTTGCGATGTAGTTCTCTTTGACCACAGAGCGCCATGGGAAAAGCCATGCGGAGGGATGCTGGGGCCTAACATAATGAAGGAGTTTCAGTTTCTTCAGGACTACTCTTATCCAATGGTTAAAATTGAAGAGATAACCTTCATATCACCGAAAAATGACAATATAGAAAAAAAACTGAATAACAGCATGTATACTGTTTCTCGAAAAGAACTAGGAGAATTCTTACTTAAACGGGCCATTACTTCTGGGTGTAATTTCAAAAAAGAAAAAGTTGGCCACTTAGAATATATTAAAAACAGATGGCGGATATTTACAGAAACAGACAAGTATGATACCGATATTATAATTGGCGCTGATGGTGCGAACAGTTACGTTCGCAGAGTATTATCAGACAGAAAAAATATATATAAATACGTTATACTGTATGGATATTTTTGTAAGAGAAATATTGAAAGCAGATGCATTTTTAAATTCGATGATTTTTTCGGTTACATGTGGGTCTTCCCCCGCCCACACGATACATGTATAGGAATCATCGATTTCAACTCCAACGTAAAAGACAAAAAAGAGATGTATGGAAAATTGGATAAATATATTTCATCAAGTTACAGCGCAATGGATATAAATGGAAGGTGGGCCTCATTATTGCCTATTATCACCGATTCAACAGATATCGAATTATTCAATAGAGGAAAGAATTGGTATCTTATCGGCGACGCTGCCGGTTATGTTGATCCATTATCTGGAGAGGGCATTTACTATTCAATGAAATCCGCTGAATCTATCGCTGCAGTTATAATTAATCAGGATTCGATCATCAATCAACCTCCGGAGGACTTTCAAGTATTAAAGCTTCTAGAGGAAAGAATAAAACAATTTAGCATCTTCACGGAATTATCATATCAACTGGGAATACAAATGACAGCAGCATTATACTATTCATCTTTTTTAAACAGTATGAAATAAGTATTATTCTGTAAAAAACAATTGCATATTATATCAATCTAGTTAATAATATATTAATCTATAATCCTAATGCATATATATAAGGAGAGTATACCATGACGATGATCGATTTTATAATTAATGCAGCGCACAATACTCCTGAATGCATTGCCTTAAAGGAACGATTCATCGAATCATTAAAGAAGGCAGCAACGCTTAAAGACATTGAAGATTTTTTTATTGCAGAAAAATATGAAGTTACAAAAGATGAATTATTCCGAATTTATGAAAATAAAGACAGGATTTACAGTAATATTGAATTAAGAAATTATTGATTAATTATTAAACAGCGTTCCACATGTTCAATCTTTATGAAATTAGGCATAATATTTTTACTATTTTGCCTAAGTGGTAATAATATTTACAGTGTAAATCCTACCACAACTCAACAAATTAATACCCCTCAACAAGTTTGTGAATTATCTGAAAACTGGTTTTTTATCGGTGAAGACAAATTACTATTTAAGGGATTTGAGTATGATGATTCTCAATGGGACAAACTGAAAATACAATTCCCATGGAA
This sequence comes from Spirochaetota bacterium, assembly GCA_016929135.1. GTDB lineage: Bacteria > Spirochaetota > UBA4802 > UBA4802 > UBA5550 > JAFGJK01. The sequence continues at coordinate 2,953 of JAFGJK010000020.1, forward strand.
GGATAATGAAAAATATCATGATTATAATGGAAATGTCTGGTATCGAACACACATCGACATAAAGTCAACAGATTCAGAATATGCATTATTGATACCCATTCATTATGGAGGAGCGCAATTCTATTTTAACAGTACATTAATTTACGAATCCCGCCATATTTCAAGGAACGGTGCATTCGAGCAGATACAGGGCAAACCTGACCTAATCAGAATACCACAGAACATACTGAAAAGCGGCAAGAACGTATTAGCAATAAGAACTTGCTCACTTGACAATGACTGTAATTTCTTTAAACCTCCATTATTCGGCGATTATAATATATTAAAAGGAAAATTTCTCTTCTTTTTATTTAAAATAATATCATTTTCATCGATCAATATTTTTTTATCTATTTTCTTTATCATTCTCTTTTTATTCAGGAAAAAAGAAATATATTATTTCTATTATTCCTGCTTATCATTATCGATTGGATTATGGCTATTAGGTGTTTGGGGCGTTATACTTTATATATTTGATAATAAAACGATTTATGGTATTACGACATTTGCATTTTCCTGCATAATAATACTTTCCTGGCGATCCTTTTTTCATGAAATACTTAATATAAAGAAAACAATAATATCTCGTCTTTTTCTCTACTATAATGCATTTGAACTTCTATGGCTTGTTGTTGAGATTGCTTTGACTGGCGGTGTTTACTACTTCAATACATATATTTATAAATTTCATATTGTAAATACTTTTCTATTCATTTGTTATTTTTCAGGACTGAGTGTTTACTCTGTTATTATCAAACGCCCCTATTCCAAGATTATAATGATTGGTGTTTTTTTCCTCGCAGTTCCAACAATAATAGGAGTAATCGATTTTTTAAGAATATACAGAATTGAAGCGCCTATTGCAGAGGGCTTCTTTTTAATGAATATAACCTTTGCTGTAGTCCTCGCCTCTCGCTACGCCCAGGTCCACACCGACCTGGAGCAATCCCATACAGACCTGCAGGTGCTGGACAAGATGAAGGACGACTTCCTGGCCACCACCTCCCATGAGCTGCGCACTCCCCTGCACGGCATCATCGGCCTCACGGAATCGATTGCCGACGGCTCCCTTGGGGAGGTGAACGAGCGGCAGAGGGAGAGCGTGTCCCTCATCAGGCAGAGCGCCACGCGGCTCAACGCCCTGGTGAACGACATCCTGGACTTCGGCAGGATCCGGGCCGGCAGGGCGGACCTGGTCCTGGCCGAGATGGACCTGGGGGACGCGGTGCGCATGGTGGTCTCCCTAATGGCCCCCACCCTGAAGGGGACCGACGTGACCCTCGCCGCCGAGATCTGGGAGATCCCCAGGATCCACGCCGACCGAAACCGGGTACACCAGGTGCTGCTGAACCTGGTGGGGAACGCCCTGAAGTTCACCGAGCGGGGGAGCGTCACGGTGACCGCCCGGCGGGAGGGTCCGGACGCGGTGGCGGTCTCGGTGGCGGACACCGGCATCGGCATAAAGGAGAAGGACATCGACCGCCTCTTCCAGCCCTTCGAGCGTTCCGCGGATCCCGACACCCAGATGGCAGGGGGGACCGGCCTGGGGCTGGCAATCGCGAAGCGGCTGGTGGAGCTCCACGGCGGCGCCATCCGTGCGGAGAGCGTGCCGGGAGAGGGGAGCACCTTCACCTTCACCCTGCCGGTACATCCCGGGGCAAGAGGGATCGAGAAGGCTCCGCAGGCAGGGCAGGACGGTGCCGCCGGCATTGCCGCCGTCACGGACCGCGCCGCCCGCCTCCAGGGCCCGGAGGATGATTCCGTGGACGTAGACATCGCCGCGGCCGAGCCGGCGGCCCTGGCCGACGCGGTGATACTGGCGGTGGACGACGACCCGGTGAACCTGAAGATCCTCCGGTCGGTGTGCGACAGGGCCGGGTACCGGATCGTCACCGCGGAGAACGGGCCGCAGGCGCTGGCGATGGTCGAGCGGGACCGGATCGACCTGGTGATCCTGGACCTGATGCTTCCCGGCATGAGCGGCTTCGAGGTGTGCCAGAGGATCCGGGAGACCCGTGCCGGGCAGTTCCTGCCGGTGGTCATCGTGACGGCCCGCGACCAGATCTCGGACCTGGTGAGGGGCTTCAAGACCGGCGCCAACGACTACATCACCAAGCCCTTCAACCGTAACGAGCTCCACCTGCGGATCGAGAACCAGTTGGCCATCAAGTACATGCTGGACATGGAGCGCTCCCTGATGAACGGCATGCGGAGGGAGAAGGACGCCATCACCGATCTGTTCCGACGGAGCCTGAGCCTCAGGGACTCCGCCCTGCAGATGGTGGAGTGGGAGCGCATCATCCAGGAGGACCTGCACATCGCCCACCAGTTCCAGATGAAGCTCATGACCAACTCGCCCAGCGTCCAGGAGCTGGAGACCTACGTCCACTACCAGCCGCTCCTCCAGATCGGCGGCGACATCTACGACATCTTCGAGGCCAGGCCCGGGGTGCTGCGCGTCTTCATCGCAGACGCCACCGGCCACGGCATCAACGCCTCGCTCAACACGGTGAAGATCCTCTCGGAGTACGCCGCGGTGAAGGAGACGATGGCATCGCCGGCGGAGCTGGCGAACCACCTGAACCAGCGCTTCGTGCAGTTCTTCAAGGAGTACCAGATCATCTTCACCTTCGTCCTGGCCGACATCGACACCAGGGCGGGCAGGGTCCTCATCACCACGCCGGGCCACCCGGAGCAGTACATCCTCTCCGGCACCAGGATCGTGCCGATCCGGCTCAGGGGGCCCATCGTGGGCATCTCCGAGCAGGTGGTCTACGAGGAGCAGGAGTACGAGCTCCTTCCCGGGGACGCCATGGTGCTCTTCACCGACGGCGTCTTCGAATACTTCAGCGGCAACAGGCTGATCTACCAGAGCCAATCGCTCCAGGACACCGGGATCCTCGACGACGTCATCCAGTACGGGGTGGCGGAGCACACCGCCGAGGAGCTGGCCCTGCGGATGATGGCCTATTTCATCTCCGCCGGGGGGGGCGGCCTCATCGACGACGACATCACCTACCTCATGGTGAAACGGCGCTGACCCCCGACGCCCCGGCCAGGTCCATCACCCCCCTGCAGAAGGGGACATCGCCGCCGCTGCGGCGAAACCACTCCGAGGGGCGCAGCTGCCCCGCGGCCCTGCAATCGCCCCGGTGGCGGCAGCCGCTGCAGGTCTCGAGGTCCTCCTCCATGAGGTCCCCGTATTCCGCCGAGGCGATGATTTCCCCCAGCAGTCCCGGCCGGTAGGCGCCCAGGGTCTCCTGGGAGGAGTGGGCGACGGCGACGGCCCCGTCCGCAAGCACCGTGAGCCGCCCCTTCCGGTGCAGCATGGCCGAGGGGGGGAGCCAGGGCATCCCCATGGCGGCCGCGGCAGCCGGCGCCAGGGGGTTCTCAAGCACCGCAACCCGGTAGCCCGCCAGGTTGAGGAGCGACGCCGCGCGCACCAGGAGGATGAAGTCCTCCGGCGACAGGAGCTCCTCCCGCAGGGGGAGGGCGTCGTCCTTCAAGCGGAGGAGCTGGATCACCGTGAGATCCCTGAGGCCGGGGAATTCCTTTCTGGCCCACTCCGCGAATCTGGGGAGGCTCGGCGGCAGGTCCCGGGAGGCAACGGTGAAGATGTCCGCCTCGACCCCCGCCTCCAGGGCGCATTTGAGCCCGGCCACGGCCGGGTCGAAGGTGCCGGCCCCCCGGAAGCGCTCGTGCAGGTCCCTGGGCCCCTGGAGGCTCACGGAGATTGCCATGGCCCTGCCGAAGGCGGCGAGCCGCCCTGCCGTTTCCCCGTCCAGGAGCGTCCCGTTGGTGTTCAGGTAAAAGCCTTCGTAGCCCAGGGCGGCGGCCTCCTCAAGGAAGGGGATAAGATGGGGCCAGAGCAGCGGCTCGCCGCCGGTGAGGTGCAGGTGCCGATATCCCTCCCGGTACCCCTCGCGGGCGACCCCCCGGGCCAGGTCCGCGTTTATATCCATTTCCGCGGCGCCGCGCCCCCGGACGAAGCAGTGGCGGCACCGCCCGTTGCACCGGGTTGTCACCTCCAGGGTGAGATGCTCGTCACGAATCGCGGCCATGATCCTGTATCGATCCCACCAGCGGTACCGCCAGTGCGCGGTATTCATCGGCGAGTCCGGACAGGCCGATACCTTCAGCGAGAGCTGCTGCCCGCTCCAGCTCCCCGATGATTGTCCTCACCAGGGTCCCCGCGAGTTTTTCTTCATGCAGGAAAGAGGTCAGAGCCGCAACGTCCTTTTCGCCGGAAGGTTTCAGCCAGAGCACCCTTCCGGCATCGTCGAGCAGGCAATAGACCGCGGTGATCTCCCCCTTCATGAAGTCCTCTTCAGTATCCTGCAGGTCATCCAGAAGCCGCCAGGCTACGCCGAAATGCTCCTGCGCCCGTCGAAGGTCCCTGAAAAATTTTTGATCCCTGCCGGTTCCAGCCGCAGCGGCCAGGGGGGCGATGGAACCGGTGGCCATCTGGCTTCTGAAGAGCCGGCAGTATTCCTCCAGGTCCACGGGCCCCCTGCGCAAGGTCACGGCGCCGTAGTACTCGTCGATAAGCGAATGCGCCATCTCCTTTGCCGCCGTGGTCAGAGCCTCCTGGGATTCAGCAAAGCGCCGCCAGGCCTCGCTCCTGATAAGCACGGTCAGGTGCGACGCCGGGAGCTCGCCGTCGTTGAGGTGATCGTCCAGGGAATGCAGGAGCATGGCCATGGCGTGGATTTCCGCACAGAGGGACATCGTCTCCGGGGATAGGCCGCCCCCGGCCTCGGCAACCCATGGGATCATTGACCACGATGGGACGTAGAAGTTCCTGAAAAAGTCGAGCCTGTCCCCCAGGGCCAGGCCGTTGTAGGCCATGTAGAGGAGCATCGCCTCGGACTGCACCGTTCGGGGAAGCCCACGGATGAGCCGGAGCACCGAATCGTTCAGGAGACGGTAGAACTCCCCGCGCGCCCCGGTTATCGCCACCGGCCCGAAGCGGTACCCCGCCGCCCGCGCGACGCTCACTGCCGCCCCCCGCCGCCCTGTAGTCCCCGCATTTGGAGCACCCGCACCGCGGTGGACTTGAAGGCGCAGTGGACCTCCTCCCCCTCCCTCAGGTCCAGGAGCCCCATGGAGTGGCCGGTGATATAGGAGACCAGGGGAAACCCGCAGTTCAGATGCACCTTGAAGTAGAAGCCGGCGGGTATGATCCTGTCGATCCTTGCGGCGAAGCGGTTCCTGGCGCTCACCCTCTCCAGGGGCTCCCGGGAGATCAGGATGCTCTCCGGCGACAGGGAGAAGGTGACGTCGCTCCCCGGCGCGGCGCTCCCGGCGATTTCCACAGTGCGCCCCTCGGCGGACACGAGAAAGCTCCCCTCCAGGACCTCCTCCACGGCGCCGCGGAGTATCGTCTCGTAGCCGAAAAAGGAGGCCACGAATTCGTCGGCCGGGTGGCGCATCAGCTCGTCCGGCGGCCCGGCCTGCAGTATCCTTCCGCTCCCCATGACCGCGATGCGATCCGAGAGCCGCAGCGCCTCGGCCATATCGTGCGTGGCCATCACCACCGCGGTCTGCGACTCCCCCAGGGCCGACTCGACATCGCGGAGGATCAGCTCCTTCGAGGGGGCGTCCAGCGAGGAGAAGGGTTCGTCCAGGAAGAGCACCTCAGGCTCCACCGCGAAGGCCCGGGCCAGCGACACCCGCTGCGACTCCCCGGCTGAGAGGCCCCGGGCGTTCCTGTCCCGCAGGCCGCTTATCCCGAATCGCTCCAGGCTCCGATGTACCGAGGCCTCCGTCTCTTCCCCGCCGCGTTTCCGGATTCTCAGGCCCTCCGCCACGTTGTTGTACACGGTGGTGTTGAGCAGCAGCGGCTCCTGGAACACCGCCGCGAAGTTCTGACGGTACCGGTGCACCGGCCTCACTGTCCTGACATCGGCCCCCCTGAAGAGGATCGTCCCCTCCCGCAGCGCGATGAGGCGCAACAGCGAGAGGATCAGGGTGGTCTTGCCCGAGCCGTTGGGGCCCACCAGCGAGAGGAACTCCCTCTCCCCCAGGCTGAACTCCTCCACCGACAGGACCGGGCGGCCCAGCCGCACGGCCCTGATCCCCCGTGCCTCCAGGAGCGGCGCCATGGTCAGGACCTGATCCTCTGCTGGATCGAGGTGAGGACGTAGTTGATGATGAAGGCCACCACCAGGAGGACGAACCCCAGGGCGATGGCCACCTCGAAGTTCCCCATGCCGGTCTCCATGACCGTGGCGGTGGTGAGCACCCTAGTGTAGCCGCGGATGTTCCCCCCCACCATGATGGAGGCACCCACCTCGGAGAGGGCGCCCCCGAAGCCGGCCATGACGCCGGCCAGGAGCGGGAGCCTGGCCTCGCGGACCAGGAGCGCCAGGTAGCGGGCCCTCCCTGCCCCCAGGGAGAGGATCTGGAATCGCAGCTTCTCCGGGATGTTCTGCATGGCCGCCAGGGATATCCCGGTGACGATGGGGGCTGCGATGACCACCTGGGCCACGACGATGGCCGTGGGGGTGTAGAGGAGGCCCAGGTCCCCCAGGGGCCCGCTCCGCCAGATGAAGAGGGTGACCCAGAGGCCCACCACCACCGGCGGGAGCCCCATGCCGGTGTTGATGAGGCTCACCGCGATGTTCCTCCCGGGAAACCGGTTCAGCGCCACCGCCGCCCCCAGGGTCACGCCGATCACCGTGCTGATGAGCGTGGCGCCGCCGGAGACCCTCAGGGAGAGAAGGGTAATCTCCAGTATCTCCCGGTCCCCCGAGGCGAGCAGCCCGGCGGCCCGTACGATGCCCTGGACGACCAGGTCCATCTACCGCACCGCGTTGGGGAAGAAGAGGGGCGTGCCGAACCTCTCCCTTCCGAAATTGGCGATCAGCTCCTGCGCCCCCTTCGAGACGAGGAAATCGGCGAAGGCCTGCGCCCCCTTGGCGTTCACCTTCGGCCACTTCGCCGGGTTCACCTGTATGACATGATACACATTCATCAGATCCGGGTCACCCTCCACCAGGATGGCCAGGTCCACGACCCTCTTCATGGAGAGGTAGGTGCTGCGGTCCGACAGGGTGTAGGCCGACTTTTCCGAGGTCACGCGCAGCGTGTGCCCCATGCCGAGCCCCGTCTGCTGGTACCACTTCTGCCCCTCCGGCGAGACCCCGGCAATCCTCCAGAGCTTCTTCTCCTTCACGTCGGTCCCGGAATTGTCCCCGCGCCCCACGAAGAGGACGCCGGCTGCGGCGATGGCCTTGAATGCCCACGACGCCGATTTCATGCCCCGTATCCCCGCGGGGTCCGATTCAGGCCCCACCAGGACGAAATCGTTGTGCATCACCACCCTCCGTCGTATGCCGAAACCGCGGTCCATGAATCGCTTCTCCGCCTCCGGCGAATGCACCAGGAGCACGTCCGCCTCCCCCCGCTCCCCCAGGGCCATAGCCTGGCCGGAGCCCACGGCGATAACCTTCAGGAAATAGCCGGTTTTCTTCTGGAATATTGGCACCAGTGCGTCCAGGAGCCCCGTGTCCTGGGTGCTGGTGGTGGTGGCGAAGATGACGTTCCGCTCCTCCGCCGCGAGCGACGCCGCCAGAATCGTAACGACGAGCGCCGCGGAGAAGGCGGCGCATGCCCTTCGAACTGTCCCTGCCATTGTCTGACCTCCCGTGCGTGCATTGTGCGGCGGAGCCTGCGATCGCCACAGCCAATTCATACCCGCTATCCTTCATGACAGTCAACAATTATTCGAGGGTCGGGGAAAAGGTGAGGGAGTGGGCATCCGCGCCGGCGTCATGGACGCCGGCGCGGATGCCGCCGCTACAGCGGTTTCACCGGTACGCAGATGTCCACGACTGCCTTCTTCCCATCGTCGCAGCTCCCCTGGTGCTGGTAGAGCTCGAAGCAGGGGCCGTCCGCACACTGGTAGCCGCTATTGGGGAACCACTGGGAAAAGACCCATGCCCAGGCCTCCCCGTATTCATGAGGAAGCAGCTCGAACCTGGCCATGGCGTATCTCCCCGCCTGGATCGACATCGATCCCACCTCGCCGTCGGTCATGGTCCCCTTCGGCACGGTGATGCAGGCGCTCACCCGCAGCTTCTCCTCCGGCGTGATCTCGGGGTCGTCGTGGTAGATGACGATGCACTTCGTCTCGGGGAAATTCACCAGCCCCCTGGGCCCTGCCCACCGCAGGAGCCTCTCGAAGAGCCCCTCGAAGAGCTGCGCGTCCCCCTTGTAGGGCCCCACGTACCGCACGTAGGCAACCTGGGTCTCATCCAGATTCTTCACCTCCACACGCCGTTCCTTTTTGTCCATGGCAATCCTCCATATCTGAGATTGATTCTGGTACTCAATCTGCACAGAGGATCCGGAAAATGCTTTCCACTCCTTGCGATCACCTTTGCACGCATTGCTTTCCCGTTCACCGAGATTGCTGCCATGCCCCCCCATGGTTTTCCTCCAGTTTGTTGCCGACATGGCAAAGCGCTCCCTGAAACTCCTGGCGAAGGCGGAGGCCCCGGAGAAGCCGCACTCGTGGGCGATCCTGGTGACGCTCTTTCGGGGATACCAGAGCAACGACGACGCGGCCCGTTCGAGACGCAGACGTAAAATGTACTGGAACAAGGATTCCCCCATGAGGGAATAGAAGATGCGGTGGAAATGGTATTTGGAAAAGTGAGCCACCCCGGCCAGCTCCTCCAGCGAGAGCTCCCTGTCCAGATGCTCCTGGATATAATCCAGCACCCGGTTGATCCTGGCAACGTATTCCTCGTTGGATGTATTGAAGGGTACTCCCATGGACAACCGTTCCACCGTTCGTTACCGCCCTGACGGCGGCACATTCATGCAGAGAAGAAGCCGCCGGCGAATTCTTCCGCCTCGCGCAGCCACTCCCCCCTCTGTTTTTCAGTGCTGGTGACCATCACCCGGAATGTACGGCGATGGTACCGGGTAATTCCGCAGAAGCCGAACACGCAGTCCCGCCAGAACCGCTCCAGGGGATCGCCGAAGACCTCCCGCTCGCGCTCCTCCGGCGTATCGGAGGTGTTGAAGACGGCCGCGGACTTCCCCGCCAGCAGCCCCCGCGGCACCCCCTCACCGGCGTCCCCCTCGAGAAACTCATAGGCGATCCCGGGACGGACCACCCGATCGATCCATCCCTTCAGGATGGCGGGGGGGGCGCCCCACCAGTTCGGGTGCACGAAGACCAGGCCGCCGCAGTGGGACAGTTCGTCGCAATGGGCCAGTACCGCCGGCTCGACATCGCCCATTTTCGACAGCTCCCCTGCGGGGAGCACGGGGTCGAACCCCTCCCGGTACAGGTCATGGAACGTCACGCCGATCCCGGCGCCCCAGAGACCGCGGCACAGCGCTTCTGCCAGAACGTGGTTGAAGCTGCCGGTTCTGGGATGGGCCAGTATCACCATGACCTTCATGGGGTCCGCTCTCTGTCCGGCGCCGCTACCGTTCATCGCGAGTCCGCAGGAACCCTAAAGGTAATACCGGAACATCACGGCGAAAAATATGCCCAGACCTGCCAGCTTGATGAGCGAGGTGAAGACATAGCTCCTCACCACGGGACGCGGCAGATGGAGAGCCAGCAGTTTTCTCACCACGAACAGGTTTATAGCGATCACGTAGCAGAGCAGAAGGACCAGAAACAGGGCATAGAGGCGCACGTCGCTGCCGATGCGCCATGCCAGCAGGAAATACAGGACTATGAGCCCCAGCACCGGGATAAGGCTGTATTTTCTGAAGGAGGAGAAGGCGTCGACCATCATGGCCTTCTCGTCCTGGTTGAGCGTCTTCACGTTGCGCTCGTTGAGCACCCGCGCAATGATGAAAAGAATGATGAATCCTATGAATCCCAATATCATGTACAGCATCAGTTACCTCGTCATATCTTGTGAGAATCAGCAATCCCCCTGGACATGAAGCACACCGCAAAGGGGAGGTGGGGGAATTTCTTTATTTCCGTCTCCCTGAAGCCGCGGGCCAGGTACCACCGCTTCAGCTCCCTCTGCTCGTTTATCATGGCGATCGACGCCGTACTCCCCCCCTCCGCGCCGATGACATCGCATGCGTGCTCCAGCAGCATCCTGCCGTAGCCGTGGCGACGGTATGCGGGAAGGACCGAAAGGCGCTCGATGTAGAAGGCACCTCCGCCCCCCTTCTCCACCGCCACGCACCCCACCGGCCCGTCGCCGCCGGCCAGGAAGTAAAAGTGCACCCCCCTGAGCGCCGCCTTGACTACCGCGTCGTTCTCGATAAATGCCGGGTGGGTCGGCACGGCTTCCATTGTCAGCCCCAGCTCATCGGCCACCGTGGCAAAGGATGCCCTGATCACCTCAGCGCATGCTTCCAGTTCCTCTTCTGAGGTCAGGCGACGTATCTGTCCCCGGTCCATGATGCGACCTCTACCCGGCATCCGATGGAGCCATCGGCGATTCGACGCTCTTTACGAAAACGGAACAGCCGGCGCAGTGATACGAGAGGACCCGAAACCGCTTCTTCGCGCCGCTCTCGTCGCCCTCCTCCCTGATCGTTTCGCTAACCCGCATGGGCTGCAACGACGCGCAGCGCGGGCACAATTCTCGTTCCTCGGCCATTACCGGCCATCCCCTGGTGATAGGATCAATGGGCAAGCTTCAGCCCGACAATTCCGGTTATGATCAGCAGGACCGAAAGGATCCTCAGCAGGGTCGCCGGATCCCTGAACAGGAGAATCCCCACCGCGAATGTCCCCGCCGCGCCGATCCCCGTCCACACCGCGTAGGCGGTGCCGATGGGGATCTCCCGCTGCGCCAGCCAGAGGAACAATCCGCTCAGCCCCATGGCCGCCACGGCGAAGAGTATCCACAGCACGCGGTACTCCGTCGTCTGCGACATCTTGAGTCCCAGGGGCCAGCCGATCTCGCATATCCCGGCGATTATCAGATAGAGCCATTCCATTAAGGCCGCCGCCTCTTGCAAATATTCAGTCCCCGCATCCCTTCATCGCCCCCGTAACGACGCCGCGAGGATGCTCGCCGGGTCCCACCAGAAGTATCCCAGCAGGTATAACGGTCCGGAACCGGTCAGCTCTCTCAGATACGGCTCGTCCCTCTCGGAATAGAGGCACAGGAGAAGCTCCTTGCGGTCGGAGAAGGGACTGGATCCCCCGGCGAATCCGATAGACTCCCCCTTTCTGACCTCGCTGTTTCTCCTCACCGTGACCGACGACAGCTGGCTGTAGAGGATATAGAAGGTAATCCTGGCCGACTTGCCGCTGCGTTTGTCGACGACGGTATGTGCCGTCTCCACGAACCTACCGAAATTCGTCCGGTTGCCGGCATCGTCGCTGAAGCGGCGGACCGTCCCCTTGATCATGGCGAAGACCCTGTCGCCCGCCTTGGCGCCTATCCCGATCCCCAGCGAATAGTTCTGGTACGTTGCCAGATCCAGTATCGGCCCTCCCCCTTCCAGGTCCTCTTGGACCGGCTCCGGCCTCGCCGCGCCGGGGTGCACGCAGGATCCCGCCAGGAGGCAGACCCCCAGTAAAAGAGAGCGCGATGTCAGCCAGTGCCTCGTCATAGCCACCTCTCCCCTGTCTCATTTGTGCTTACAGTGCACGCCGGAGCGGTTCTCCCCGCCGCCGGAGGAATCACAGGGCTCTCATGTATTCCGGCTTCAGGATACGCTCGTCCCCGCTCTCGATTATATGGTCCAGCATCTCCAGTACCAGCTTCTTCTCCTGCGGCAGCGTGGCCCGTATGGGGAGATAGTTCGACGCATGGTTGGAGGTAAAAAAGCACCGCCGGTACACGTCCATATTCCTCAGGATCGTGCGGAGCTCCGAGAGCAGCCCGAATTTATCGGGGAGTTTGAAGACGCCGCTCCGGTGATCCCGGTAGAGGGGGGTGTTGGGGAGCAGCATTACTGTCAGGGCCGACGCGTAGTCCGGCGACATCTTCCCAAGGAGCGAGCCGGTATCCGTCGCGTGGGCCTCGCTCATCTCGGTCCCGCCGATCCCCAGGAGGACCGTCTGCGACAGAAGTATCCCGGCGCCCATCACCTTCTCCGCCGCCTCCAGCATGCGGTGCGGAAAGGCCCCCTTGTGGATCCGTCGCAGCACCTCCCTGTTCCCGCTCTCGATCCCCTGGTAGACGATCCCCAGGCCGGCCCCCTTCAGCTCCGCCAGCTCGGCCGGTGTCTTTTTCAGAATCGCCTTGGTGTTCCCGTACACGCCGATGCGCTCGATGCGCCGGTTCTTCTTCCTGATGTAGCCGATGATCTCCAGCAGTGTCTCCTGCGGCAGTATCAGAACGTCCCCGTCCGCCAGGAACGCCTTGGTGAAGGGGTAATCGTAGCTCGATGCCTCGTCTATGTCACGCTTGATGGTGGCCATGTCCTTGAGCCGGAAGCTCTCCCCCTTGTAGGTGCCGCAGAAGGTGCACTGGTTGTGCGAGCACCCCACGGTGACCTGTATGATCATGCTGTAGGCCTCGCTGGGGGGCCTTATCACGTGTCCAACATAGTCCATATCATGTATCCTTTCTCATTAATATACAGTAATAATCACTAATCAGCCAGCGGCAGCACCACTTTACCCTCCCGCTCGCCCCAGAGGACCCCATGGAGCTGAAGATTGAGCCGCACCCCGAGGCTGTCCCGAAGGATGAGGCCCGCCAGCTCCTCGGGGGGCATCAGGCCGCGGGCGGGGGAGAAATTCACCGTCGCCGTCGTATCCTTCAGGGGGCCTCGGGTCCACCGCCTGGCGAAGTCATAGTCTGCATCGTCGGCGATCACGAATTTCACCTCGTCTCCATCCACAAGGAGCCCGCAGTTTTCCCTCCGGAAGGAGCGCTCCTCACCGCTGGAGGGTCCCTTCACATCGACGATCCTTCGCACCCCCCGGGGCACCGATGATATATCGAGACTACCGTTGGTCTCCAGCTGCACCGAGAAGCCGCACCTGAGGAACTCCTCCATGAGTGTGATGCATCCCTCCTGCAGAAGCGGCTCGCCTCCCGTTATCGTCACATGGTGGACCGGCACCCCCTCAGCCAGTTTCATCACGGAGGCGATCGAAACTGCCGTACCCCCGTATCTCGCCTCGGGCGTATCGCACCAGCGGCAATGCAGGTTGCAACCCGCCAGCCGGACGAAGAGGGCCGGGAAACCGGCGCTGGTGGTCTCCCCCTCTATGGACCGGAATATCTCATGCACCAGTAGATCCATGGCTCATGCCTATTTCAGCAGTGCGCTCTGTCAATACAGTTTTCCCCGAGTTCGCCCCGATTTCCCCCCACTTTTTCACGCAAGAGCCGAAGGTGTCCCGCTTTGGAGTATATCCTCAGCCGGTTTTTCATGATCCTCGGCCATGTCACGGCAACGACCCCGGCGTTTTTTTTGTTATTCTCTTCCAGGCCTGCCGGCGCGGATCCGACTTCGTGCTGATTCTTGACGAAGTACCTCTTTTTTTTACCCCCCCGGACGATCGATTCTTCGGGGTCATGTAACAGACGCGGAAGGCGCCCCACGGCTGCCTTACGCGTCTGTTAGCAAACTATAATTACTGCTTAATAGCGGAAGCCTATGTTCACGTAGGCGGTAAACCCCATCTCCATACCGCCGTACATGCCGGTCACCTCCAGTGGCCCGATCAGGCTGTTGTAGGCCAGCGTCAATCCATAGGCGTATACAAAATCAGAGTCGACGAACAGCTCCCTGAACTGATCCTCGGTCCTTCCCGCGCTTGCCCGGGGCATGATGATGATGTTCTTCCACAGCTCCACCTGAATGCCGGCCTGGTAGACGGAGGCGTTCTTGCCGGACATCTCCAGAAAGTTTATCCCGGGAAAGGAGAAGAAATCCCTGCTGAAGGTGTAGAGCCCCCCCATGTAGAAGAGATACCCGTAGGGGATATCGTGGCCGATGATTGTCCCCCCCTGCAGGCTCAGCATAAGCGATACGCGCCGGTGAAAGGGTATCATGGCGAGGATGCTGACGCTGATCTTCCTGAAGGTGGCATATCGTTCCCTGTACCGAATGGGAAGATTGTCGGTGATCATCGACGCCTGCAGGTTTATCTGGAGGCCGCTCCTGGGAAAATAGTACCGGTCCATGGAATCAAATTTCAGGTATATATAGTAGTTCAGGGACTCCGTATCGGTCTTGGTGATATAGGAGGACCCCAGATCGGGGCGCACCATGTTGTATTCCTTCTCGATGCCGAGACCCATGGCGAACATCGTCGACCAGATCGTCTGGACAAACAGCCTGGCATAGTAGATCGTGAGATCGTAGCTGGATTTGACGTCCTCGGTGCTGTTGGCATTGGGATACGACACCACGTTGTACATGTTGATCTGCGCATCGATCCCGAAGCCGATACCGGGACGCCAGCCGGTGAAGAGAAAATAGGATGTATCGAACCCGGGGTATTCGCTGAGCCTTCCACTTATGGAGAGGTACGATCCCATTCCCACGAGATTGCGGAATGTCAGGTTTACAAATATGGCCGACTTCAACGAGGTGTCATAGCTGATCCCGAAGCGCAGAAGGTTCGTCCTCTTCTCCTCCGCCTCCAGCATGAGCATGTTCCCCATATCCGTCGGAATTATCCGGAAAACCACGCTTTCGAAGAAATTGCTGCCATAGAGGTCCGCGATCGCCTCCCCCAGCTCATCCGATGAGACCGTGGAAGGGATGGAGAGGCCCATCTTGCTCATCACGAGCCCCTTGGACACGCGCTGGAGCCCCTGAATATACACGTCGGAGATCCAGTAATTCTGCTCACCCCGGGGGAGCGGTGGGGCCGGC
>JAFGJK010000021.1 GCA_016929135.1 Spirochaetota bacterium
ATCCCCGCCAGCTGGCGGATCTGCTGCTTGCTCCCCCGGGCGCCGGACTGGGCCATTATGTAGATCGGGTTGAAGCCGTTCTGGTTCCCCGAGAGCTCGTCGAACATCTTTTCGGCGATCACCTCGTTGGCGTTGGTCCAGAGGTTGATCACGCGGTTGTACCGCTCCTCGTCGGTGATAAAACCGTTCCGGTATTCGTTCTCGATCGCCTCGAGCTTCTTGTCCTCCGCCAGTATGATCTCCCGCTTCAGCGAGGGGACGATGATGTCGGACATCGATATGGTGGGGGAGAAATAGGTGGCATACCTGAATCCCGCCTCCTTTATATCGTCCAGCATCTTCACGGTGACATCGGGTCCGTACCCCCTGAGCACCTCCCCGATGATTTTCGAAAGGCCCTTGTCGTTTATCGTTTCATTCACATAGGGGTGCCCCTGGGGAAGCAGCTTGTTGAACATGAGCCGCCCCGGGGTCGTTTCCAAAAAATCTTCCCCCATCAGGTATTTGATCTTCGTCCTCATCTTGATCTGGTCGCAGTCGACCGACCTGAGCACGTCCATCTCGTCGTCGAAAAATTTCCCCTCTCCCGGCGCGCCCTCCAGCACGGAGGTCAGATAGAACACGCCGAGGACGATGTCCTGCGTGGGGGAGACCACCGGATGGCCGTTGGCCGGCGAGAGCAGGTTGTGTGACGAGAGCATGAGCGTCCAGCATTCCAGCTGTGCCCTGGGCGACAGGGGAACGTGTACCGCCATCTGGTCGCCGTCGAAGTCGGCGTTGTAGGCGTGGCAGACCAGCGGATGCAGCTTGATCGCCTTCCCCTCCACCAGCACAGGTTCGAAGGCCTGAATCCCAAGGCGGTGCAGCGTGGGGGCGCGGTTCAGAAGCACCGGGTGCTCCGCGATCACCTCCTCCAGCACCTCCCAGACCTCGGGTCGCTCGTTCTCCACCATCTTCTTCGAGGATTTTATATTCTGCACGTAGTCCTTGTCCACGAGGCGCTTCATGATGAAGGGCTTGAAGAGCTCGATGGCCATCTTCTTCGGCAGGCCGCACTGATACAGCTTCAGGTCCGGACCGATAACGATGACGGACCGGCCGGAGTAATCCACCCTCTTTCCCAGGAGATTCTGGCGAAAGCGGCCCTGCTTCCCCTTCAGCATGTCGGAGAGTGATTTCAGCGGCCGGTTCCCCTTCCCCTTCACCGCCCTCTTGCGTCTGCTGTTGTCGAAGAGCGCGTCCACGGCCTCCTGCAGCATCCGCTTCTCGTTGCGCACGATGATCTCCGGCGCCCTGAGCATGAGGAGCCGCTTCAGCCTGTTGTTCCTGTTTATCACGCGGCGATACAGATCGTTCAGGTCCGAGGTGGCAAAGCGGCCGCCGTCAAGCTGCACCATCGGCCTGAGCTCCGGAGGGATCACCGGCACGGAGTCGAGGATCATCCAATCAGGTTTGTTGCCGGACTCCTTAAAGGCCTCGATGATCTCGAGCCGCTTTATGAGCTTCTTGTCAATCTTCGCCTCCCTGGCTGATTTGCTGTGGATCTCCGCCCGTATCAGCCTGGACTCCTCGTCCAGGTCTATGCTGGTGAGCATGTCCTTTATGGCGGCAGCGCCGATCCCGGCGATCATGGAATCGCCGAACCGCTCCATCAGGTTGTAATACTGCTCCTCGTCGAGGATATCCCCCTTCTTCACCTCTTCCTGCTCGGCCTCGCCGGGATCGATGACGATGTACTTCTCATAGTAGAGCACGGATTTCAGCGCATTCACCGTGAGGTTCAGCAGAAGCCCCATCCTGGACGGAACCGACCGGTAATACCAGATGTGCGCCACCGGGGCGGCCAGCTCGATATGCCCGCCCCTCTCGCGCCGCACCTTGTAGTGGGTCACCTCCACGCCGCAGCGGTCGCAGACGACGCCCTTGTAGCGGATGGACTTGAACTTGCCGCAGTAGCATTCCCACTCCTTGGTGGTCCCGAAGATCTTCTCGCAGAAAAGGCCGTCCCGCTCCGGCTTCAGCGTCCGGTAATTGATCGTCTCCGGCTTCTTCACCTCTCCGTATGACCATTCCCTGATCATGTCAGGCGACGCGAGCTTTATCTGGATTGAGCTGAAATCGTTGAAATCCCTCATGATTTTCCCCAAACTTCGGTTGTGTTAGTATCGGGCGTTCCCGCCGCACCGGCGATGATTCCCCGCCGGAACCCCGGGATCGTCATATATTCTTGATCGAATCGATCTTTATCCTTCTCTTCGGCTTGGTGAACCCCTCGCTCCATTCCGACAGGCTGATTTCCTTCCCCTTCTCGTCGTAGATGCGGACATCCAGCGCCAGACCGCGGAGCTCCTGAATGAGCACGTTGAACGATTCCGGTATGCCCGGCGAGGTGGTATTGATCCCCTTCACGATCGCCTCGTAGATGCGGGCCCTGCCGAGCATGTCGTCAGATTTTACCGTGAGCAGCTCCTGCAGTGTGTAGGCGGCGCCGTAGGCTTCCAGCGCCCAGACCTCCATCTCCCCGAGGCGCTGGCCCCCAAACTGCGCCTTGCCCCCCAGCGGCTGCTGGGTCACCAGCGAATAGGGGCCGGTGGAACGGGCATGTATCTTGTCGTCCACCATGTGGGCCAGCTTCATCATGTAGATCTGCCCCACCATAACGCGGCTCTCGAAGGGCTCGCCGCTCCTCCCGTCGTAGAGCACCGACTTTGAATCCTCTGGAAGGTCCGCCTTCTTCATGTACTCGCGGATCTCCGTCTCCTTCACGCCGTCAAAGATCGGCGTCTCGATCAGGCATCCCAGCTCGGCGGCGGCCCACCCCAGCTCAGTCTCCAGCAGCTGTCCCAGGTTCATACGGGACGGCACCGAGAGGGGATTGAGCACGATGTCCACCGGCGTCCCGTCCGGGAGGTAGGGCATATCGTACTCCGGCACGATCTTCGAAATAACGCCCTTGTTGCCGTGGCGTCCCGCCATCTTGTCCCCCACCGAAATCTTCCTCTTGTCGGCGATGTAGACCTTCACCAGTTCCTCGACGCCGGGCGCCAGTTCGTCGCCGTTGTCACGGGAGAAACGCTTCACATCCACCACGATCCCCTCGATTCCGTTGGGGACCCTGAGAGACGTGTCGCGCACCTCGCGCGCCTTCTCCCCGAAGATCGAGTGGAGCAGCTTGTATTCTGGCGTCAGATCCTGTTCCCCCTTGGGAGTGACCTTCCCCACCAGGATGTCGTCGGGCTTCACGTACGCCCCGATCCGGACAACCCCATCGGCGTCTAGGTCCCTGAAGGCCTTCTCGCTCAGGTTCGGGATGTCCCTGGTTATCACCTCGCGCCCCAGCTTGGTCTCCCGCGCCTCCACCTCAAACTGCTCGATATGAATCGAGGTGTAGGTATCCTCCTCCACCAGCTTGTCGGAGATGAGGATGGCGTCCTCGAAGTTGTACCCCATCCAGGGCATGAAGGCCACCAGGATGTTCTTCCCCAGCGCGAGCCTCCCGCTGTCGGTGGCCGGCCCGTCGGCGACGGTATCGCCGGCCTTGATCTTCTTCCCCACCGTCACGATGGGTTTCTGGTTGAAGCAGGTCCCCTGGTTGGTGCGCTTGAACTTCAGCATCTCGTACTCGTCGATCTCGCCTGAGCTCGTCTTCACCCGCACCCTCTTGGCGTCCGCGTAGATGACCTCGCCTGCCCGCTTCGCGTTTATCATTACGCCCGAATCGTAGGCCGCGGCCGGCTCGATCCCTGTCCCGATAAGCGGGGCCTCCTCGGTCATGAGGGGCACCGCCTGCCGCTGCATGTTGGAACCCATGAGGGCCCTGTTGGCGTCGTCGTGTTCCAGAAACGGGATCAGGCAAGTGGACACCGAGAATATCTGGCTCGGCGCGACGTCCATGTACTGGATCTCCTTCGGCTTTTTGTAGGGGAAGTTACCCCTGTGCCTCGTGGGGACCATGCTCTTGGCGAAGTTGCCGTGCTCGTCTATCTCGGCGTTCGCCTGGGCTATAAAAAAAGCATCCTCGATGTTGGCGGTGAGGTACTCGATCCTGTCGCTGACCCTGCCGTTCTCCACTTTCTTGTACGGCGTCTCAAGAAACCCGTACTCGTTGATCCGGCCGTAGAGGCTCAGGGAGACGATGAGTCCAATGTTGGGGCCTTCCGGCGTCTCGATGGGGCACATCCTTCCGTAGTGCGAGGGGTGCACGTCACGCACCTCGAATCCGGCGCGTTCCCTGGAGAGCCCGCCGGGCCCCAGGGCGTTCAGCCTCCTCTTGTGGGTCAGCTCCGCCAGGGGATTCGTCTGGTCCATGAACTGGGAAAGCTGGCTGGAACCGAAGAACTCGTTTATCACCGCGGTGATCGGCTTGATGCTGATGAGTGCCTGCGGGGTGATCACGTCGAGGTCCTGAATGGTCATCCTCTCCTTGATCACGCGCTCCATGCGCTGGAACCCCACCTTGATCTGATTCATCAGCAGTTCGCCCACCGAGCGGACCCTCCTGTTCCCCAGGTGGTCTATGTCGTCGACAAAGGTCGGCACGAAACGGATCTCACCCTTCTTCCCCTCCCCCGGAGAGTAGTTGTAGCCCTCCGCCTCGGCGATGAGGTAGAGAAGGTACTTTATCGTGTAGGCGATATCATCGTTCGACAGCGTCTCACTTTTGTCATCATCGAATCCGAACTTGGAGTTGACCTTGTATCGGCCCACCGACCCCAGGCTGTAGGTGCGGGGGTTGAAGAAGAGGCGCTCCAGCTCCGCCTTCGCGTTTTCCAGGTTCGTGGGCTCTCCGGGACGCATGATCGAATGTATCGCCATGAGGGCCAGCTCCGATGCCTTGAACTCGTCCTCCGGCTTCACCTTAATGGATTTCTTTATGAACTCCTTCTCCACGTCCAGCGTCGTGCTCAGGTAGGAATCGTCCTTATTGTTGGGGAACTCGATGATCTCGACTTCCTTCACCTTCTCTTCTTTCAGGCGGTCGATGATGTCGATGTTGATCCTTTCCCCCACCTCGATGACCACCTCACCGGTCTCCTTGCTCACCACGTCACGGGCGATCCTTCTGCCGTTGAGGAGCTTGAAATCATCCTCGCCCTTCAGCTTCACCACGGTGGTGTCGTAGAAGAGCTTCACCACCTCCTCGTCGGTCTCGTATCCCATCGCCTTGATCATGAGCGTCACGGGAAATTTCTTTTTCCTGTCGATCCTGGCGATGAGGTATCCCTTCGTGTCCATCTCGAATTCCAGCCAGGAGCCCCTGTCCGGTATTATCCTGGCGTTGTAGACGCGCTCGTTTTCCTCGAAAAAGAAAAAGATGCCCGGCGAACGGTGCAGCTGGTTCACCACCACGCGCTCGGCCCCGTTTATGATAAAGGTGCCCCTGTCGGTCATGAGCGGGATGTCCCCCATGTACACGATCTGTTCGCGCACCTCCATGCTGTCCTTCCTGATCAGGCGTATGGCAGCCTTCAGCGGCGCGGCAAAAGTGACATCACGCTCCTTGCACTCGTTTTCCGAATATTTCGGAGTGCCCACCTCGTAATCGATGAACTCCAGTATCACATCCTCGTGGGGGCTTTCAATCGGGAACACCTCGTCGAACACCGCCTGCAGTCCCTGCTTCTTGCGCTTGTTTTTCGGAGCAGCGGCCTGCAGAAACCAGTCGTAGGACTTGCTCTGAATCTCTATCAGGTTGGGTAGGCCTATGTTCGATTTGATCTTACCGAAATTGATGATCTTTTTTTCTTTTTGCATGGATGATTAATCCTTTTCACAAATTGTTGTGCGGTACTCTGCGCCGACACCCGGAGTGCTGTAAAAACATGTTACGTTTCGCCGCGCGATCGTCTGATGATAATATACCGAGAACAATTACTTCCGTCACCGGTAGCGTCTAAAAAGAGGGTATTCAGACACAAAAACACCAATAGGTTTGACTGTCATGCAGCCAAACCTACTGATATCCTGGGTAAAACCTGTTATAAAACTGTCTACCTTATTTAACTTCAACTGTTGCGCCAGCAGCCTCTAACTGTTTCTTGAGGTTCTCGGCCTCTTCCTTGGTAACTTTTTCCTTCACCGCCTTTCCGCCGGCCTCAACGAGCTCTTTGGCTTCCTTCAGCCCGAGACCGGTTATGGCCCTTACCTCCTTGATCACGTTGACCTTCTGGTCGCCGAAACCGGTAAGGATCACGTCGAATTCGGTCTTTTCCTCTGCAGCCTCCGCCGCTGCGCCGCCGCCTGCAACCGCCGCCACCGCTACCGGCGCGGCCGCGGAAATACCGAACTTTTCTTCCATCGCCTTAACGAGCTCGGCAGCCTCCACCAGGGTGAGGCTTCCGATCGCATCAAGCAACTCTTCAATCGATAACTTAGCCATTGTGTTCTCCTCTATACTTAGTGAATTTATTTCAAGTTAATATGGACCTGCCATAAAAACTTATAAAGGGCTGTGCCTTTTTTTATACCTGTTCTCTTTCAGTCTCCCGGGCGGACAACCTCCTCTCAGGACCCGGCGTACGGCGGTACTATTGCTGATTCTTCGCCTCTGCCACCGCCTTGATTCCCCTGGCCAGGGATGCCATTATCTGGGACACTCCCACTGCGATCCCCCGCGCGGGTCCGTTGATCAGCGACATGGTCTGTGAAAGCAGGACCTCCTTTGACGGCAGATCGGCGATCATCTTGATCTGGTTTTCGTTATAGAGTACGTTGTCTATCAGTCCGAAGGTGTAGGAGAAATTCTCCTCGTCTTTCTTGAAATTCTGCAGGATCTTCGCCACCTCGGCGACCTCGTCCTTAACGAAGGCGACCCCCACGGGCCCCTTGACACAGTCATCAATGCTCTGCAGCCCCGCATCCTTGATCGCCCGCTTGAAGAGGTTGTTCTTCACGACCTTATACTCGGCGTTCTTCTCCCGGAGCATTTTCCTCAGGGCGCTGAGCCCCTTCACCCTCACGCCGGAATAATCGGTAAGGAAAAAGTTCCCCTTCTCCTTCAGCCTCGATACGAGATCGCCAACCTCATCAATCTTATATTGCTTAACCATTACTTTTCAATCCCCTTGTAGTTGATTTTAATCCCGGGGCCCATGGTGGAGCTTATATGTACCGATTTGACGTAGTTCCCCTTCGCGTCGGAGGGTTTGTCGCGAACGATCTGATTGTAAAACGCCTTGATGTTGTCCACCAGCGAATTCACCTCGAACGTCACCTTGCCGATACCGAGATGGATGACCCCGGTCTTGTCGGCCCGGTATTCGACCCTGCCCCCCTTCAGCTCCTTCACAATACCCTTGATATCGTCAGTCACGGTTCCCGACTTCGGCTTCGGCATAAGCCCCTTTCGGCCCAGCACGGGACCGAGCTTCCCCACCTCCTTCATCATGTCGGGAGTGGCCACCACCGCCTGGAAATCCGTCCATCCTTCCTTGATCTTTTCGATCATGTCATCGGCACCCACGAAATCCGCGCCGGCATCATGCGCCTCTTTCTGCTTGTCACCCTTGCAGATCACAAGGACCTTTTTCTCCTTCCCCGTCCCGGCAGGAAGGGTCACCGAGCCGCGCACGTTCTGATAGCTTTTATGGACGATCTTGATCGACATGTCCACCGTCTCGTCGAACTTCGTGAACTTCACTTCCTTCATCAGGTTGACGGCTTCGTCGGGATTGTAGAGCTTGGTTTTGTCAATCCTCTGTCTGGCTTCCTGAATTTTCTTCCCTCGTTTCATCGGCTCTGCTCCAGTCTATGTGAAAACTCTATTCCACCACATCCACGCCCATGGACCTGGCGGTACCCGCGATGATGTTCACCGCGGCGTTCAGATCATTGGCGTTTATGTCGGGCATTTTTATCTTGGCGATATCTTCCAGCTGCTTTCTGTCGATCTTCCCGGCCTTGGTCTTGTTCGGCTCGCTGGATCCCTTCTCTATACCCACCGCCTTCTTTACAAGAATGGCCGCCGGCGGTGTCTTCACCACGAAGGTATAGCTGCGATCCTCATACACGGTGATGACCACCGGCAGGATGGTCCCGGTCTGGTCCTTGGTGCGTTCGTTATATGCCTTGCAGAAATCCATGATGTTGAGGCCGTGCTGGCCCAGTGCCGGGCCCACCGGGGGGGCCGGATTCGCCTGGCCGGCAGGGATCTGCAGCTTTATCTCAACCAATACCTTCTTCTTTTTCGGTGACTTCGGTGCCATTACGATTCCTCATGCATTGATGACGTTAAATTTTTCCGACCTGTAAAAAGTCGAGCTCCACGGGGGTTCCCCGTCCGAAGATCTCAACCTTTACCCTCAGCCGTCCCTTATCGGGAAAGACCTCTTCCACAACTCCGCTGAAATTGTTGAAGGGGCCGTCGATGACCTTGATGTGTTCGCCCACGGAGAAATCCATCACCGCCGATATCTTTTCCGTCGTCTTCTGCTCCCCCATCTGGTCGAACAGCGAACTCACCTCTTCTCTCGACAGCGGCTTCGGTCTGTTGGACCCGTAGGCCCCGACGAAATTTGTTACCCCCGGTATGCTCTTGACAACGCTCCAGGTGGTATCGTCCAGCTCCATCTCCACGAGCACGTAGCCGGGGAAGAACTTCTTCGATTTCAGCTTCTTCTTCCCGTCCTTGACCTCCTGGATCTCCACGGTGGGGATTCTCACCTGGAAAATCTTCTCCTGAAGGTTCAGACCGGTTATCTTCTTCTCCAGGGCGAGCTTCACCTTGTTCTCGTGACCTGAAAAAGTGTGTATAACATACCATTCTTTCGTCATAGCATCGCTACATTACAATCTTAATGATCTCCATGATGCCGGCATCAACGAGCCACAAAAACAGGGACATTATGAGGACCGCCACGAGGACCACCAGGGTAAAATTCGTCACCTCGTCCCTGTCCGGCCATGTCACCTTCCGCAATTCCTCCTTCGACTCCCGGAAGAATTCGAGCATTTTGTTCACGAGGTCGCGCATTATGCCTTGGTCTCTTTATGGACCGTGTGTTTATTGCAGAACTTGCAGTATTTTTTCACCTCGAGTTTTCCCGACTGGGTTTTCTTGTTCTTGGTGACTGAATAATTCTTCCTTTTACACTCCTGGCACGACAATAAAATCACTTCACGCATAATAGCACCCTGCTGTTATCAATGAGTTGAACCTGCTACCCGATCCGTTTACAAAAATTGATCACTCGAAAAGGCTAAGAAGTTTTAATGAGTTCAACCTCTCTCGCTCGCTGAGCCCACGACCAGAATCGAACTGGTGACCTTTTGCTTACCATGCAAATGCTCTACCGACTGAGCTACGTGGGCAGAGGTAGGGTGAAATGATAGAAACACCCCTTTTTTTGTCAATGAAATTTTAATTAATTTCGCAAATAGTCGAAAAGCAATCCGCAGTGCCATGACTGCGGACTCTCCCCGTATGGATGAGGCATCCCACAGCGACCCGGACCGACGCCGTTCCCTTCGTGATTCAGCCGGATCGCAGCTACTCTGATTTGCACTATTAAATCGTCAAAATCCGTTACCGGGCGAATGCTACCGCTCAAGGATATACGATGGAATATCATCGTCCTGGAGGGACCTCTTCACACGGCTCGCCTCGTTCCTGGTGCGAATCCCCTCGATTCTTACCTTATACATATCACCATCATTGAAGAGCGTCACATCGCGGCTGGTGATACCCTCGACCCTACGCCGCAGCTCCTCGGCATTCCTCCGTGAATAGAAGGCGCCGACCTGGAGGGAATAATTGCCCTCGCGGCGGTCACCCTCCCGGTGCAGATCATCGGCCACCGGTTCGATCCCATCCCCCTCCGACTCGGAGTCCCTGGCGGCGCCGGCACCGGTCCCCCGCCGCAACACGGTGATCCCCACCATCGCCTCACCCTGACGAATCATCTCCAGCTTCCTGGCGGCCTTGTACGAGAGGTCCAGTATCCTGTTCCCCCGATAGGGACCCCGGTCATTCACCGTGACGCGCACCGCTTTTCCGTTGTCCAGGTTTTTCACCTCGATGAGGGACCCGAAGGGGAGCGTCCGGTGCGCAGCGGTGAGGGCGTTCATGTCAAACCGATCGCCCGAGGCAGTCGCCTTGCCATGGAATTCCCTGCCGTACCAGGAGGCGACCCCCTTCTGGAAAAACCGCTCGCCGGCGTCTGATTCTCGGCCGCTGCTTTTCGTATATGCCCCCTCCGGCTCGATACCGTAGTCCTCATCGTCGAATTCCATCTCCTCGATCTGGTCCTCGCCGTCTCGGTAGGTATCACCGGCTGCCTTTTTCTGGCTGTTGAGCCGCTGCGTGCTCGACTGGTTTCTGATACTGTTCCCGGGGGGTGTGCACCCCATCACCACCACGGCGGCGGCGACAAGAAGTATCAGGCTGCTAATAGGTTTACTGGTCATTGCTCTCCTCCGGCTCTCTTCTCCATATCCAGGGATTCCACTGCTATTACTATCGGAAGGAAACAGGGACCCCTTGAGTCCAAAAAAATCACCCCCCCAGAAAAGATTCTTGACCTGATTCAGCCCTTGGGTAATCCATTTCTATCAAAATGATGAGGGCGCCCCAGGGCATCCGGATCGGCAATGCAATCACCGATGCGCCGGCGGCAACTGTATTGATGAAGATAATATCGAACAAACCGACCATCACACGGAAAGACCTCGAGGCTGTCCTGGACTGCCTCATACACGACGAACTCACCACGGGGAACGCCATAAAGAACCTGGAGAACGCCCTGTCGGAGAAAATGAACCTCCAGTATTCCCTGGCCACCAACACCCTGACGGCCGCGTACCATCTGGCATTCAACGCGCTGCAGATCGGGGAGGGTGACGAGGTGATCATCCCCTCCTTCTTCGACCCGGCACCGCTGAACGCCCTCTCGCTCTGCGGCGGACGGGCGGTGCTGGCGGACAACGACCAGAATCTCCCCTTCCCCTCGGAGCAGACGATCACCGGTCTCATCACTGAGCGCACCAGGGCCGTCGTCATCGGCCATCTCTTCGGTTTTCATTATCACAAGGGCCTCCTCAAGCAGGCCAGCGTTCCGGTGATCGAGGACATCTCCCACGCCGTGGGGACACAGATCGACGATACGCCGGCGGGGAGTGACGCCACATTTGCCGTCGCCTCCTTCGCCGCATCCATGATCATAACCACCGGAAACGGCGGAATGGTAATGACAAACAATTCGAAGCACTACTCCAGGATGCGGGAAATCCGCTCGTCGGCGGGGCAGTACCCCTGCTACGATTACGGCATGACCGACCTTCAGGGAGCCATGGGGATCACACAGCTGAACAAGCTCCAGGACATGCTGGACCGCCGGAGGCAGATCGCCAAGATCTTCTACGAGGCCCTGAAAATCACCAGCCACAGGACCCTCTTTCCCTACAGCGATTCCTTCGCATTCCAGTCTTTCCCGGTACTGTTCGACGCATCCATAGAAAAGGTGGAAAAATACTGGAAAAAAACGGGAATCGAGGTGGTGAACCCGGTCAAGACGCCGCTCCATACCCTCATGGGCCTGAACAACGCCGACTATCCCGTCAGCGAGCGTATGGCAAAAAAGCTCTTCAGCATTCCGATCTATCCTACCCTTACCAGGGACAATATTGACATGATATCGCGCATGCTCTCAAAATTCATTTAATGGAACCCCCCATGTACCAGCTGTCAGTTGAGGAATCCTTCGCATCGGCGCACCAGCTGCGGGGCTACAAGGGCAAATGCGAAAAGCTCCATGGCCATAACTGGCGGGTGATACTGACGGTCCGGGGCGATTCCCTCGATTCTGTCGGTCTGCTTGTGGATTTCGGCGAGCTCAAGGCCATTGTGCGAAAGATATGCGCCGTTTTCGATCATCAATTCCTCAACGAGATCCCCCCCTTTACGGATATAAACCCCAGCTCGGAGAATCTCGCGCGAATTATCGCCACCATGGCGGCACAGGAGATCGGCCTCCTGGGAAGGGATATATGCGTTGAATCCGTAACGATCTATGAATCAGAAAATTCAAAATGTACATATTTATCCGAGAGGAACGACAAAAAATCGTAATTATTTTTTTTAATTTTTCCTAATTTATTGTTGATTTTTTCACTACCAAACCCTATTGTGCATCTAATTTTTAAACGGAGGAGTTGTTACATGAAGAAAAACATTAGCTTACTGCTGGTTGCAATCTTCGCATTCTCAGTTGCACTGGGCCTGATTGGCTGCAAGAAGGAAGAAGCAGCGGCTCCCGAAGAGCCTGCAGCAACCGAACAGCCTGCGCCGGAAGCTCCGGCCGAACCTGCAAAGTAATGTAATTCATTATTACAACCTACTAAAAAAAAGGGGCTTTACGCAAGCCCCTTTTTTTTTGCTATTTCAATACACCGCCCAACACGGCGCGGGGTGATCTCATATGCCGGACCGTGTCGCCAGTATCTCCTGTATCTTATTCTTCAATTCATCAAGATTGGAGGATTTCGTGATGTAGGCGTCCGCCGTCCATGTCATGAAATTGCTTTTGTAATTCGAATACGCCGTATAGATGATGATGGGGATCTTCTTATCCTTGGAGAGGATCTTGCCGAGCGCCTCGATGCCGTCCATCTCCGGCATCCGTATGTCCATGATGACAAGATCGTACTTGTTGGTTTTCACCAGCTCCACCGCCTCCTTGCCGTTTGCCGCCTGGTCGATTTCATACCCCTCGTCCTGCAATTCCAGCGCATACAGCTCCCGTTGATGCTGCTCATCCTCGACGATCAAGATTTTTGCCATTGGTAATACCCCGGTCTGTTGTATGGTAGATGCGACACTCCCCCGTCATCCCGATCCCCCCCCGCGGGGACACCAACTGGGAACACCCTCCCCGCGGAAACCGCCCGCTCCCCGATGGGAATCCGGCATGACAGATCCATAAATCACCATGCCCCTGCTACCATGAAAGATATCGAATGTGGAATCTTTTGCAAACACTTTTTCGCCGCTACACCGGCACCGGCAGGATGATAACGAATTCGCTCCCCCCCTCGGTAATATTGCGTACCGATATATCCCCCCCGTGATCCTTGATGATCTTCTTCACGATGGCGAGCCCCAGCCCCACGCCGGTCACCTTGGTGGTAAAAAAGGGCTCGAAGACGACGCTGGTATCCTCCTGGTCGATACCCGACCCTGAATCCATCACCCTAACCACGATGTTTTCCGCGGTACTCTCGCTGCTGATGACGATCCTCCCCCCGGGACCCGTTACGTCGATGGAGTTCTGTAGCAGGTTCAGCATCACCTGCTTCATCTGGTTGAAATCGCACTTGATCAGCGGCACGTCCGTTTCCAGGTTCGTCTCCACGTTGATCTTTTTCTCCAGGAAGAGGTTTTTCAGCAGGTTCACCGTGTCCTCGATCACTTCGTTGATGTTGTTGAACTCCCGTATGTAGCGGCTGGGCCTTGTAAAATCCATCACATTGGACAGGATCTTCTCCAGCCTCTCAGATTCGTTCAGGATGATCATGGCTGCGTCCTTTATGCCGCTGACGTCTTTCCCCTTTTCCCGGTCCCGGGCCAGCTGGAAAATCCTCCTGGCATACCCCCCCATGGTGACCAGGGGGTTTCTGATTTCATGGGCGATATGCGCCGAGATCCTGCCGATGGCAGCCAGTTTCTCCGATTCCACAATGGCGTCCTGACGCTGTCCCAGTTTCTGCATCTCGTTTCTCACCGAATCGAGTTGTACATAATTCTCTATGGAAAGGGCCGCCTGGGAGGCGAAGATCGACAGGAGTTCGATATCCCCCTTGCCGATGGGCGCCTTGTTGAACTTGTTGTCCGCCACGACCACCCCGATCGACCTGTTCACCGCCACAAGCGGCACGATAACGAACTCCTTCACGTTCAGGAGGGCTCTGATCTCTTCGGAGATGTCCTGCTCGTTCCAGAGGTCCAGCACGTGTATATGCATCATGGTCTTCATGGCCCGGGTGAAAACACTGTCCTGGTCCATACCGAAGCTCGCGTTCATCACATTCTTCAGGAGCGCCTTCCCGCTCGCTTTCTCGTCGTCCGCGGATATGCTCTCCTCAGGATTCCTCGAGGCGATGGAGCTCCAGATCTCTATCGCCTCCTCGAAGGAGTCGGGGCCCACGGCCATCTTCCCGTGGAGGGTCTGGCTCTTTTCGTCCAGGAGGAAGAGCATGGCACGGTTGAAACCCAGTCCCGCACCGGAGGTCACGCCGGTAAGGATCGTATGGAGGATCCGGTCGATCTCGTCATCCTTCTGTATCGACTCGGTAATCTGGCTCATGAGTGATATCTGGTAATCCTTCTGCAGCCTGTTCGTGACATCGTCGATCACGACGATCTCGTGCCTCTTCTCCTGGAGCACGAT
Source organism: Spirochaetota bacterium (assembly GCA_016929135.1). GTDB lineage: Bacteria > Spirochaetota > UBA4802 > UBA4802 > UBA5550 > JAFGJK01. The sequence continues at coordinate 14,382 of JAFGJK010000021.1, forward strand.
ATTCGAAATCTTGATATCCGCGATGATGGATACCTTTTTCATCGACAGAAGGTGCGTCTTTTCGAGCAAAACGCTGTTCTCGTACTTCCTGACCTGTCGTAACCCCTCCTTGAGGCGGCGGTTCACGAAATAGAAGATGTCCTCGATCCTCTTCCCGACGATCTCGTTCTGTTCGAAATTGAACTTCTCGCAGAGGCCGGTATTGGCGAAAACGATCTTGTCTTCGCCGTTCAGGATGAGATAATAGGTGCTCAGCGAGAACACGATGCTGTTGTAGAGATTCTGGAACTTCTCCAGCTCCGTCTTCTGGCTGTTTATGACCGAGCTGAGGTGCTTCCCCAGTGTTCTCATATCGCCATAGAGCTCCAAGAGCTCGTCCCTGCCGGATATTTCAATCTTCGGAACAATATACCTCCCCTTCTTGTATTCCTCCACGAGACCCCTGATGGCGTCGATGCGCTGCGCATAGTAAAACCTGCTGCCGATCCTGAACAGAACGGCCCGCACAGCCACCATGGAGACGACGCCGGCTGCGATGGCGCCGGCGAGCACGCGGTTTCCGTCAAGGGATGTCAGGATAAAGGCGACGAACAGGGCGAAGAGAAGATCGGGGCCGAAAAAAAACAGTGTTCTATAGAGAAATCTTTTCATAGGTGCGTCCCGGCCGCGGCAGGGGGCCACGGCGGCATAAATAATTATTGCTATGTGGCACCCATGATTTCAATATGTTTTTTGCCGGCTGCTCCATTTTTTATCCCGGCCGCCGGCTCTCAGACAGGGAGCCCTATGATGAAAATCGTTATCGCCACGAAAAACAGGCACAAGTTCACCGAGATCAGCTGCTCGCTGGCGGGAATCGAGGGGATCTCCCTTGTTTCCCTCAACGACTTCCCGAACGCGCCGGACGTAATCGAGGACGGCGAAACCTTCGAGGAAAACGCAGTAAAAAAGGCCTCAGAGATCGCGGAGTACATCGGTCTCCCGGCAATGGCCGACGATTCCGGGATCGTGGTGGACGCCCTTGACGGCAGGCCGGGCGTTCTCTCTGCACGCTACGGTGGCCCCGGTCTCGACGACGGCGGCAGGAACAGGCTCCTGCTCGGGGAGGTGCGAGGGGTGCCCCCGCAGGGCCGAACCGCCCGCTTCGTATGCGTCATCGCAGTGGCCTTCCCCGGCGGCGGCCATCACACCTCACGGGGCGAGTGCGCCGGCTGTATCGCCGATGAGATGTCAGGCACTCACGGCTTCGGATATGACCCCATTTTCTTCCTCCCGGAATACGGCAAAACCATGGCGGAGATCCCCCTGGAGGAGAAGAACCGCATCAGCCACCGCGCCAGGGCCATCGAGGGGATGCGTACAATCCTGGCCGGCATGACCGGGGGAACCGGGTGATGGACGCGGCCCTCTCGGATGCCATCATGAAGGCGCTGGTGCGCCGTTACGGCGTGATCGATCCGCCGCTGGATTACAGGAACCTCTACCAGCTGACGATCGCCGTGGTCCTCTCGGCACAGACCACCGACCGTCAGGTGAATGCGGCGACCCCGGAGCTTTTCGCCCGGTACCCGGATTTCGGCAACCTCTCGCGGGCACGTCACCGGGACGTGGAGCGCATCATCAGGTCCACCGGCTTCTTCAGGCACAAGGCGGCGCACATCATATCCCTCTCGAGGATCATCATGGAGCGGTTCGGGGGATCGGTGCCCGGCGCCTTCGAGGAGCTTGTTTCGCTCCCCGGCATCGGCAGAAAAAGCGCCAACGTCATCCTGCTCATGGGATTCGATCTCCCCGCCTTCCCCGTGGACACCCACATCTTCCGCATCGGCAACAGGCTCGGTTATGCCCGTTCCCGCAGGGAGATCGATGTGGAGCGGGGACTCATGGAGTACATTCCCCCGCGGCTCTGGAAGCAGGCGCACCTGCTGCTCATCACCCACGGACGGACGATCTGCAGGGCCAGGAATCCGCTCTGCGGCTCCTGCCCGGTGAGGGAATGTTGCGAAAGCGCGCCCCGCTACCTGGAGGGAGCGGGTACCCGCGACCGGTAGTACTGGCCGAACCGGGTGAGAAGCCTGATATCATTGAAGTTCTTCCGGAACTTCTGCTCCCTGTCGATCCCGGTGATCATCACGAGCGCCCTGTATGCCTCCTCGCCGAGCTTTTCATCGGTGCCGGTGAGAGCCTCGATCAGGACCGGTATCGATTCTAACGTGCCCGCCCTGGACGCGGTGCGGGCGAACCATGTCTTGTAGTACCAGTCCCCCCCGCTGCAGCGCCGTATCATCGGTTCAAAGTCCTCGCCGCAGCACCAGGCGGTGTAGCCGATGAGCCTGCCGGCATCCACAAGGGCCTCACCGTTGCGGGCCGATTCCCTCTCGGCGAAGGAGCCCAGCACCTCGCAGGAGACCCTGATCCGGTGCCGGTGCAGGTACCCGGCGATGTCATCAGACGTTGACGGCGTCCCCGCCGCGAGGTAGGACTCCCACCTCGATACGCTCAGCGGCAGTGCGAGCCCGGCCCTCTCGGAATAGTAGAGAACCGTGGTGAGCGGATACGGATTGTTGATCTTGATGATCTCCTCCTGCATCTCCCGCAGGGGAAAATCGTATCCGAGCTTCAGGAGCACCATGGCCGACTTGATATGACGGTATGTGACGGCATCAGAAAACTTGTAGAAGGCTGCGAAGATGCCCACGAGGGTAAAATATGCCACCCCGCCCAGCACCAGGGCCTCCCCGATGATCTTTGCGATCTTTTCCGGCTGCGCCACATACTCGTTGATCAGGAAGAAGAGGGCCACGGAAATCTGGAAATACTTCAGCAGGCTCACCGCGAGTCCGGTGGGCGAGAAGGTGAACACCAGTTTGTACACCAGGAAATAGATGACCGAGAGAAAGAGGAAGAGGGGGATGGTGATCTTCGGCTCCTTCTTGAGCTTCAGTATCACAAGAAGCATGAGTGAATAGAAGACGATGTTCGAGAACCGCCCGTCAAGAAGCTCCAGCAGCGGCCTCCAGGGCCACAAATCGTCGCCGGAGTAGTTGATCATGGTGAACACCGCGGTGACGAAATATATGATCGCGAATGGGATGAGCCTGGCCACGGAGAAGAGGACCAGGTCGCCCCATTTCTTGTACTTCCTCCGGTAGAGCGGCTTCAATCCTCGGAGATCGATCGATGAGAAGAAGATGTAGATCAGGTAGAATGAGAACACGTAAAGGTACATGTTCACGATGATGGACACGCCCTGCCACAGGGAGAAGACCTTCATGATGATCTGCAGGGCGAAGAGGATGATCAGGATATACAGGAAGGTGCCGATCCTCCCCAGCAGGTCCATCAGCAGCGCCCCTGGAGCGAACAGCCTGAAGGGCTGTCCCTTCAGGGCCTCTTCCGTCTCGGCGGGGGGTGGGAAGACGCCGGGAATCATGGCTTCAGAACCGCCACGCGGGGAAGCCCCGCATAATCGTTCATCACCGATACGGTGAACCCGGACCGCTCCCCCTCGTCTCTGACGTATTCCCTCATGGTCTCGGCTATCTCCACTATCGCCACGCCCCCCTGGAGCAGATGCTCGCCGGCGCCGCTGATTATTCGCCCTATGACGTCACGCCCCCCGTCGCCGGCACAGAGTGCCGCCTCGGGCTCGAACCGGAGCTCCCGCTGCAGGCCCGGCATGAGATTCCTGTCGACGTAGGGTGGGTTGGAGACGATCACGTGGAACCGCTCCCCCTCCACCGGGGCGAAGAGGTCACCGTGCCTGAAATCTATGGAAGCCGCCCCCGGGACGGCCGCGGCGTTGACCGCCGCAACCTCAAGTGCTTCCCTCGAGATGTCCGTGGCGCAGACGTTGCAGTCCCCCCTGGTGTGCTTCACCGCCACGGCGATGGCCCCCGAACCGGTCCCCAGATCCAGGACGCTCCCGTTCATGGGCGCGTAATAGATCGCCAAGTCCACCAGGAGCTCCGTCTCGGGGCGGGGGATGAGCACCCTGGAATCCACGAAAAGATCCAGCGAGTAGAACTCCTTCCTGCCGGTGAGATACGCCACCGGCTCCCCGGCGAGCCGGCGCGCCGCCAGCGCCTCGATCTCGTCACGGGCGTCGCGGGAGAGCTCCGCGCCCCGGGAGGCGATCAGGGCGTACCGATCGATCCCCAGGACATAGGCCGCGATGATCTCAGCGTCCAGAACCGGTGTCGGAATTCCGGAAACCCGGAACCGCCGCGCTATCTCCATGATGAATTCCTCCGGCCGCAAGAGACGCTCACCCCTCCACCGATCCCACCAGATGCGCCACCTCGTCCCTTTTCAGGGCGTCGATGATCTCCTGAAGCTCACCCTCCAGGATGCGGTCGAGCGAATAGAGGGTGAGGCCGATACGGTGATCCGTGACCCTGGACTGGGGGAAATTGTAGGTCCGTATCCTCTCGCTCCGGTCGCCGGACCCCACCTGGGAGCGGCGCAGTTTCGTCTCCTTCTCCATGCGCTCCATGGTGGAACGCTCCAGGAGGCGGGCGCGGAGAACCCGGAGCGCCTTGGCCTTGTTCTTAAGCTGTGATTTCTCATCCTGGCAGGTCACCACCATTCCGGAGGGGATATGGGTGATCCTGACGGCCGAATCGGTGGTGTTGACGGACTGGCCTCCGTGCCCCGAGGAGCGGTACACGTCGATACGAAGGTCGTCAGGATTGATGACGATCTCGTCCTCCTCCGCCTCGGGGAGCACCGCCACGGTCACCGCCGAGGTGTGTATCCTGCCCCCCGCCTCTGTGGTCGGGATCCTCTGGACACGATGGGTGCCGGACTCGAACTTGAGGCTGTCATAGGCCTCGCCGCTCCTGACGGAGAATATGATCTCCTTGTAGCCCCCTATCTCTGTGGGGTTCGCCTCGATGAATTCCACCCTCCATCCCCGGATGTCGCAGTACCTGGTGTACATCCTCATCAGGTCGGCGGCGAACAGGGCCGCCTCCTCGCCACCGGTGCCGGCCCGTATCTCCATGAGGATGTCCTTCCCGGAATTCGGGTCCTTCGGGAGAAGCATTATCAGCAGCATCCCGCGGAGGCTCGTCACCTTCTCTTCCAACTGGGATATCTCTGCCGCCAGCATCTCCTTCATCTCCGGGTCCCTCTCGGTCTTGATGAGCTCCCTCGCTTCCTCCAGGTCCCCCCTCGCCTTCGTCATTTCGCCGTATTTCTGGACGATCGGCGCCAGTTGGGCGTGCTCGGTATTGAGCGCCCTGAGCCTCTTCTGGTCCGTGGCAACCCCCGGACTGCTCATCTCAAGCTCCAGATCGTGGAGCCTCGATTTTATTCCGTCCAGTTTCTTTTCCATTGCTTCACCGGTGTTTGGGATGATGATATGTCCGCCGCGCTTCACATGCCATGAGGACCGGAGATAACGGGGGCCGGCGGCCGCGTCAATAAAAAAAAGAGCGGTGAAAACCGCTGCTGTGATTGCTCCCGAGAGGACTCGAACCTCTGACACATAGTTTAGGAAACTACTGCTCTATCCGCCTGAGCTACGGGAGCGGATGATACCGTGCCCGGTTTTCATAACACCCCGGGAATGCTCATCGGTGGCTCCCGGAGAAAATCATCACGAACCGTCACGCATACATGCTTTTGCGCTTCGAGGCGACCATGCGCTGGAACTCACCGATCTTGTGAACCACCACCTTGTCGCCGTAGATGTCAATCTTTCCCAGACGCGCCAGATGTGTCAATTCTTTTTGTACGTCCGTGTCCGCCATCCCCGCCCAGCTGGCGATCTGCTGTGCCGATACCGGCAGGGTGATCTGGCTCTGCAGATCCAGCTTCGGGTCCTGCTCCGCCAGCATGATCATCACATCCATCACCTTGAGCTGGGGCTCGTCCAGGAGCAGGATCATCAGCCGCCGCTTGGCGTCGTAAATCCGCTTCGAGAATATCACCAGCAGCTTGTAGGCCAGCTGGGGGTTCCCCTCCAGCAGCGCGTCGAAATTGTTCCGATGGAACCTCAAAAGCTTTGTGTGCTCCATGGCGATGGCGGTGGCCGACCTCGGCTGCTCCTCCAGTATCGCCATCTCGCCGAAGACATCCCCCTTGGTGAGCACGTCAAGGGTCTTTTCCTTGTTGTTGATAACCTTGACGATCTGGACGCTGCCGGTAACGATGAAGTAGAACTCGTTCCCCGGCTCGAACTCGCAGAAGATTATCTCGCTCGTCTTGTACTCAACGCCGAACTTATCGAAAAATCTTTCATCAAGCATCATGGCTCAGTTCCTACCGGCTCTGGAGTTCCCGGATTTTTTTCATGGCCTGAGTGTTCAGGTCATCCTTCGGCGTCATGTTGAGCACCCTGTTGAAATAGGATATCGCCTTGTCCGGCTTGTTCGCCGACTCGAATATCGTCCCGATATAGAAATAGGCCGCTTTCTCCAGCGGCGTACCGGGAAATTTTTTGATCATGCCTGAATAGGTGTCCAGGGCCTCCTTCAGCCTTCCCGCCTTCACGTAGCAGGTACCCAGGTCCCCGTGGGCTGATTCGTATGCCCTCCTGTCCTCGATGCCGGCCGGCTCGGCTCCGCTGGTGATCTCGGCCATCTTCGCGGCCGCCTCGGCAAACTTCCCCGATTTCATCAGACCCTTCGCCCTTGCGTAATCGTCGGCCACCGAGGGTCCCCCCCCCGGCTCTTCAAAGTTATCCAGGGAGAAATCGTCCAGCCCGGACCCCCCTCCATCACCGGAGAGGAAATCGTCCATCTCGCTTGAAACAGGGGTGAGATCGTCGCCACCGTCGATTCTGCTGCGTTTCCCGTCGCCGCGGCCGGCATCCCCCTGCGGGCCCGGCGCCTCAGGCTCGTCGAAAGAAAAGCCGTCGTCGTCAATCACCGACCTCGAGGCAGGTGCGGGTGACGGTGTTCCAAAATCCATGTCCTCGGGGGACACCTGGCCGGAATCGATCGCCTTGATCCGGTCCATGGCGGCCTTGGCATACTGCTGGTCCGGATAGTACTCAAGGTATTTCTTGAAGGCATAGCGCGCATGGGACAGGGATCCCCCCTTGAAATAGTATTCGCCGATCTTGAACAGCTCCAGTTCAGGCTTGATCTCGGTCTCGTCCCCCAGCACCGAACGTACCGATTTATGTATTCTCCTGAGCTGGTTGCTGAAGACGCGGAGCATCTTGAGCACCACGTTCACGTTCCTGAGTATCAGCCGCTCGAAATCCGAGGGGTTCATGATGAGCACCTCGGTATCCCCGATGACCTGCGCGGTCTCCTCGCGGGGATACCTCCCCAGGGAGGACTTCACGCCGAAAAACTCGCCCTGGCGCACATCCTCCTTCACCTCCTCCCCGGAGTCAAGCTTCACCGACGTCAGTAGGACCCTGCCGGTCTTGAGTATGTAGATGTACTCGCTCTTGTCCCCCTCGAAGTAGATGATCGAGCCGGATTTGTATTTCCGTGGAAGTATGCCTGTCGTCGAGGTCTGTCTCATGTCGGTCCCGCGTCTCCCTGTCAGAATTCAAACTCAACGGGAAAAAAAGGAAACTCTTTTTTGAACTTCACCGCGCGGCTTATCCTCTTGAGGAGCCCCACAGGATCCCCCACGATAACCCGCTCCTCCCCCTCCATCGTGATCCTCTTATAGCTGACGCCCAGCTTGTCGAACAGGGGGCTGTACTCGGCATTCCCGTAGACTGGTCTCCCGTTGATCACGACGAGCAGCACGTCCTTCAGCTCCGCCTGGACCACAGACCCCGCGGGCGGACCGCCCCGGTCGCGGAAGAGGGCCAGATCAGCGGTATTCCCCTCCTTGATGCTGCCGTTTTTCTTCAGCCTGAAAGCCCTTGCCGGGTTCGAGGTGACCATCTTCAGCAGCTGCGCATCGGGAAGCTCCTTGCCGTACAGCTTCTTGTACAGGGCCTTGTCGAACTTCATTTCATAGAGGAGGTTCAGCCCCCCCGACATGGGGGAATCCGTCCCGATGCAGACGTTGATGCCCATGTCCAGGAGCATCTTTATGTTCGTTGTCTTGTTGAACATGTACACGTTGGAATCGCCGCACCAGACCACGCTGGCGCCATTCTGCTTGATAAGCTTCATGTCCGACTCTGAAAAGGCTATCCCGTGCACCAGCACCGAGTGGTCCCCCAGCCCCCCCTGGCGGTTCAGCGTCATCAGATCCCTGACCGTCTCGCTGTCGAAACCCTCGGCGATGTGGGTGATGAAGGGGATGTCCTCCCTCACCGCCTTGGCATATTCCACATCCACGCCGTCCCCCCAGTTGAGGGCGAAGGAGGCGATGGAGTGAGCCAGGGCGTAGTTCCGAATCGCCTTTGTCGGCAGTATGTCGTAGTAGGGCTCGGCGACGAAATGGGGAATGTGATCCGACACGGTGGTGACGCCGGAGACCAGGTTCCTGAAGGCTCCCAGGAGGTAGAGGTCCCGGTTCTCGATCTGCTGGCGCTCATTATACAGCGGCGCGCTCTTGAGGTCGTTGTCCCAGGGGAGCCAGTTCTCATAGGGACCGTCCCCCACCTTGGGATAGTAGGTTCCCAGCAGATGATCGTGCCCGTTGATAAGGCCGGGGACGAGCACGGCCTTCTCGATATCCAGGGCGACGGGGAGCGCCGCCCCCTTTTTCTGCACTGATTCGATTGTATCGTCTTTTATCGTCACGCTCCCGGGTTTCATGACCGAGTTCTCCGTGACGCAGGTTGCTCCTCTCAGTATCCATCTACTCATTCATCGTACCCTATCCAGTTGAATTCACCTTGCACAGGATCCATAAAAAATCCATCGCCCCGCTGCGCCTCGACAATGATGACCCGGCGCGTCGGAGCGATTATAAAATAATAGTACCATGACGAACGTATCGTCAAGTAAAAATAGACCGACGACTACCCTTTCATTATCGGGAAGCGGAGGGATTATATTCACAACTATTCACGGACGGGGCGGGATGAGGCACGGTGCGGAGGGAACAGGAGCCGCACCAGGGCATCACCCCGGATCGGCGGGTGATTTCGGCTCGATCCCCTCGAGAATCTTGTATATCTCCCACAGCGAGTAGAAAAGCGTCAGCAGGAGCGGACCGATGATGATCCCCGGGAGGTTCAGCGCGTGAAGGCTCCCCAGCAGCAGGAAGAAGAGGACCACCGGATGGAAGTGCAGCTTCTCACCGAATACCTTCGGCTTCACCACGTTCTCCAGGAAGAGGTACCAGCCCAGGCACCAGCCTCCGAGAAATAATGCGCCCAGATAGGATCCCTGGAGGACCAGGAACACCACGCCGGGCACCCAGATGAAGGTGGTCCCCACCACCGGAATAAGTGACATAATGGCCGCCATGCTTCCCCAGAGCAGCGCCGCCCTGAATCCGACGAGATAGAAGCCGGCGCCCACCATCACCCCCTGCAGTATCATGATGATGAGATTGCCCAGAAGAAGTATCTTTATCACCTGCTTCAACCGCTCCACCACCTGTTTCTCCAGGTCGTCGGGGAACGGAAGAATCCGGTACACCAGCGGGCTTATCCTGTACCCGTCCTTAAAGAGGAAAAAGAGAATGAGCAGCAGGAAAAAGAAGTTTATGAGAAGATTCAGCGGGTATGAGATGAAGCTGGTGATTCCGGCCACGATCCTGCCGGCGGTCTGCTGCGCGAATTCGCTGATCCGCGTGAAGATTGCCGCTTCGTCGACGTGAAGATACTGCGACAGCAAGGTGAAAAAGGGGAGGTCGCTCATCCGCCCGAAGAAGCTTTCATCGATATTCTGCACTATATAGCGGTAAATCTGCAGCGCCTGATTGGTGAGCGATATCAGCAGATAGACAACCGGCACCAGGAACAGAACGATGAGCAGGATGATGACGATCATCGAGCTGATGGTTCTGTTCTTCACTCGGGAGAGTATCCTCTCGAATAGGGGGCGGAGCGCCAGGTACAGAATTATTGCCATGAGGAAGGGCCAGAAGTAATACCTGAATATCAGCAGAAGCCCGACCCCGACGGCGCCGAAGAAAAGAAAGAACAGGCGCTTGAGATTCTTGTTCTTCTTCAGTGTGAAATACGAGTCCTTTTTTACCATGGTCAACGCACTGGCGCGCCGACGCACCCTGCACCGGGTGCTCCCCTCCGGTTCGAGGCTTCCTACGGCCGCCGCTTACTTTGTCAGATAATGAGATAAATCAGTCGCGATCTTACGAATTGCATGATCAAGATATGCTTCGTCAGCGATTTTCTCCCGCATTTCGATGATCTTGCTGGATTCCTTGGTCTTCTTGCACTGCTTTATCTCACGATCCTCCTTTGTCATGAGATCATTCATTCGAACCTCCCGTGGTCGTCGATCCCTCCGTGGACTGACATTATGACCTAATCAATTTTCGGCATATTCACGGAAAAACTTGAGCTGTTTTTCCGGTTAACGGATTCACGTCTGCTCCACTATGGCATGTTTTGCCGCCGCCTCGCCGCTCGCCCGAGGGGATCACGGCAGCCATAAAAATCCGTCCCCGGAAATGTTAATATTTGACAAAGGGGATGCCGGCTGGGTATATTATCTCTCTGGGTACCGGAGAATTGAATGTTTGACATCAAGGAATACTATTACAACTACCAGTACCGGGGTGCCGGCATCGGGGAGGAGATCTCGGAATTCGACGAGGACGTCACCTCGGCCATCGACAGCCTCACCGGCAACCGGCTCGACAGCATCTACCTGCGCGACAGGTACAAGTACCAGCAGGGGATGGTTGAAATCATCCATCCCTCGCTGGTATATCCCAAGAGCTCCTCACTCCTCCTGACGGCGGACAAGATACGGTACCTGCTCTCCTTCTATCCCCACAAGACTGGGCTGGTGAACATCGAGAAGATCGTGGTGCGGCCCAAGTACACCGCCGTGGGTGACGTGGAGCTGATCTCGCTGTACCTCCGCAGAAAGCGTGTCCTGGTGCTCTATCTGTTCCATCCGCATTTCTACCGCATTTCCGATTCGAGCTTCAACAGCTTCAACGAAACGGGATCGTTCGATCTGGCGCACATGAGGAGCGCCTCCATTTCGGACAAGCGGTTGCCGGTGACCGGATCGCAATCGGAGCTCTACATCCACCCCCTCTGGTACATCATCTCGCTGGTGGAGCACGACGACACCGATCGTGTGGACAAGTTCCTTATCAAAAGAAGCCAGGTGTACATGAACCTTTCCGAAACCCTCAACGACATCTCGTATTTCTATTCCCAGCATGGCTACTGACACCGGCAACAGCGGGAGCGGGTCATCGCGGAGGTCGCCACTCCCGCAGGGGGAAGCCGGGTTCTCCACCGATAAGGGCGGCGTCTTCCGTGCGCCGACGCCGGCGGGATTCTCCGTCGGGGTGGCGCACAGGCCCTCCAACGGCGTTGACTACACCCTCCCCTTCGGCGACTCCAGGCGGGAGGAGAAGCGCCTTCTGGGATCAATTACCTCGCTCCCGGGTAACCGCATCGTCTTCCTCAACCAGGTTCACGGCGACGGCATCATCGACATTGCCTCGCCGCCGGACGACGCGCCCTGGGCCGGGGATGCCGACGCGCTGGTGACGGCCATCCCGGGCATCTGCCTGGTCATACGCACCGCAGACTGCGTGCCGGTCTTTCTCATGGACCCGGTGCGCCGGGTGCTCGGAGCGGTCCACTCGGGATGGAAGGGGACGCGGCTGGAGATCGCCAGGAAGGCGATGGAATTCATGGCACGCCGGTACGGCACCTCGTCGCGGGACGTATGGGCCTGCCTGCTCCCCTCCATCGGGCCCGCGTCCTACCGGGTGAACAGGGACGTATTCGATCTCTTCGACAGAGGGCACGTCGAATC
>JAFGJK010000022.1 GCA_016929135.1 Spirochaetota bacterium
GAAATGGAGCGAATGCGCGGGGGCGAGTTCGAAAGCATGTCATGCCGCATGCATTTCAGGGTTAAAAACGCCGACCCCGTTTTCATGGACACAAGGATGAAAATGGTTAAAGACAGTCATGGCGATACCATAGGCGTCATGGTCCTCAGTACGGAAGTCAGGGGATTGAAATGCTTCAGGGAACATTTCCGGGTAACCCCACGGGAAGCGGAGGTCATCAGGCTCGTTGTGGAGGGGTTTTCAAGAAAAGAGATCGCCGGACGCATGGGCCTCTCCGAAGAGACTGTCAAGACCCATATCACCGGAGTCTATAACAAACTGGGGGTAAACAACAGGATGCAGCTGTTGAATCTCCTGAAAGAGTACAACATGGTGTCAGAGCAGCCCGGCGACAGGACCGTGGTACTGCTCCGATAAACCGTGCGTACATGGTTACTCTGACCCCGTGGTCTATCGGGTTTGCTCTGACCCCATCACAAACCGCCATATTATCGAACATAACACGACGAATGTACACAAAAAATGATTTTTACTCTTTTTCAACGTGTCTCACCCTTTTGGGGGATGTGCTGAACCTCGCCCTCATGTATTGTCTTATTCAATAATAATAACTCTATCTTGTATGCTTGGCAAGAGCGATATGCTAACTGTTCCATTATTCCCGGCAGGGTGATGGGGGAGCGGCTTTTGGCCGCTGTTGCGCGTTTCGAAGTAAGCCCGGATGCCCGGGTTTGCCCCGAAGCGTGGGCTGTGTGTCAACGTACAATATTCAAGGAGGAACAAATGAAACAGATCATTTCAATAACTTTTTTATCCGTTTTTCTGTCGATCACTGTGGCAATAACAGGATGTAAAAAAACAAGCGAATCATTCAATCCGCTGCTGCTGCTTGGCGGCAATACTGCCACTGCCCCGGAAGCACCTGGCGCGGCGACCGTAACACCGGGCGACACGGAGCTTTCGCTGGACTGGACGGCCGTTGCCGGAGCGACCGCCTATGAAGTCTGGTTCAGTAGCACAAACGATTCCGGTACCGCGCTGCAGGACGAAGGTGACATTGTGGGAACGACCCACGTCATTGACGGGCTTTCCAACGGCGCTCCCTACTATATATGGCTCAAGGCGAAGAACGATGCCGGTACGAGCGACTTCGGGCCGGGGGCGAGCGGCACGCCGCACCCGGCGCCGGGGGCACCGGCCGCCGCCGTGGTGGATTCGGCCGAGGACTCTCTGGTTCTCACGTGGACCGCGGTGGACGGTGCGACAGCCTACGAGGTCTGGTACGGCACAACGAACGATTCCTCATCGGCAACACAGAGCGGCGGGGACATAACCGGCACGAGCCATACGATCTGGAGTCTGACCAACTATAAGCCTTACTATATCTGGCTCAAGGCGAAGAACGACATCGGAACGAGCGGTTTCGGACCAGGTGTGGCAGGGATGCCCGTGTATAAGGACACCTGGATTGTGGGGGGTGTCGGATACAAGATTGTCCTGGTGCCCGTTGGCGCCGGTATGACCTTCCACACGGGAACCGCTGACGGCGATACCGCCAGCCTGTCAGATCCCTACTGGATAGCCGAGACAGAGGTGACCTATGAGCTCTGGAGCGCGGTGTATGACTGGGCGATCGACACCTCCGTCGATCATGACGGGGACGGGCTGACGAGCGATGCCGACGGAGATGATGATGTGTATGACTTCGCTAATGCGGGGACGCAGGGAGACGGTACGGGCGATACGGACCAGCACCCGGTCACCGGGATCAACTGGCGGGACGCCATGATCTGGTGCAATGCCCTGACAGAGTATTATAACGCCACGTATTCGTCGTATACGCTTGATTGCGTTTATTTCACCGACAGCGGCTATACTACACCTATCCGAAGCGTGGATGGCGATGCTATAACGTATCCCGACCCGGGCGGACAGGATGATCCGTATGTTGATCCGGACGCGGACGGCTACCGCCTGCCCACCGGTGATGAGTGGGAACTAGCAGCGCGCTATTTCGATGATGCAAACGATGATAATGACATCACTGACGCCGGTGAGTATTTCCCGGGAGACCATGTCAGCGGCGACATGACCGGGTACTGCTATCCCGACGATTCGGGGACGTCAACCGTATTTGGCGATTATGCAGTTTACGACGGCAATTCAGATTCCTCGACTGCGGCGGTTAAGAGCAAATTGAGCAACATGCTGGGGCTCTATGACATGAGCGGTAATGTTCGCGAGTGGTCCATTAACTGGGTCACGGGCGAAGAGGGAAGTTTCAGATTGCTGCGGGGCGGCTGCTGGGACGATTACGCAGGAAGCATGCCGCTGGGAATGTTATTTGGTTATTACCCGTATGATGCCGAGATCTATAATGGGTTTCGGGTAGTATGTAACTACTAGAGCCTTTCCCTGTGTCCTTCCAGCCTGAAGAATGTGACTACTGCCGCCCCCTGCCGCACTGCGGCAGGGGGCGTTGACATGTCTTGATGCAATAATTAACAAGTAATCAGTAAACGCATGATCCCGCATGCCCCCTGCGGAGGACAGGGGGGCGTTAAAACTCAGCCAGCTCAAGCACGAACCGTTCCGATTCCTCCCATCCCAGGCAGGGATCGGTGATCGATTTCCCGAAATCGTTGCCGGACGGTTCCTGCGCTCCCTCCAGGAGATAGCTTTCGATCATGAACCCCTTGACCATTTTCTTCAGAAGGGCCGAGTATTTCACGCTCCGCATCACCTCCATGACAATGCGCGGCTGTTCGCGGAATTTTTTCCCGGAATTGGAGTGATTCGCGTCTACAATGATTGATGGGTTTTCCAGCGACCGGTCGAGGTACATCTCCGCCAGTATCATCAGGTCCTCGTAGTGGTAGTTGGGGGAATGGTTCCCGTAGCGGTCCACCGCGCCCCGGACCACGCCGTGCGCCAGCGGGTTGCCGCTCGTGGCCACCTCCCAGCCGTTGTAGACGAAGGTGTGCGGCTGCTGGGCCGCGTAGACCGAATCGATCATGACGCGCAGGTCGCCGGAGGTCGGATTCTTCAGGCCGACCGGGACATCAAGCCCGCTCACGGTAAGGCGATGCTCCTGGTTCTCGACCGAGCGCGCGCCGACCGCGACGTAGGACAGGACATCCGCCAGGTACGGATAGTTACCCGGATAGAGCATCTCGTCAGCGGCGGGCAGGTGGGATATGGAAAGCGCCTTGAGGTGCATCTCCCGGATCGCCTTGAGCCCCTTGGTCATGTCCGGCTTCTCCCGGTGATCAGGCTGGTGCAGCATACCCTTGTATCCCTTCCCCGTGGTGCGCGGCTTGTTCGTGTAGATCCGCGGCAGAAGCACAAGGCGCTCCCGCACCTTCTCCTGGAGCTTCGAGAGCCTGGCGACGTACTCGTAAACCGCCTCTGCGTGGTGTGCGGAGCAGGGGCCGATCAGGAGCAGCAACCGTTCGTCATTGCCGGTGAAAATGTCCCGGATTATTCCGTCCCGCTTTTTCTTTATCTCCTGCAACTCGACCGGGAGCGGCTGGCTGTCAAGAATTTCCGATGGAGAGGGATATTTGTGTATGTAATTCAGGCTCATATGCTTCCTTCCGTACTAACAGGTACTCTGCCTTCCCTGGATCCGAGCGGAGCGGCATTACCGGTCAGATGCCATCCCCCCGGGAATTTTTTCAAATAATTTTTTTAATAAAAACCGGCTCACCCGAAATACTCGACAGCGTTGCGGAACAGCGCAAACCCGTCGGATTCCTCCGCAATCTCCCTACCCTCGCGCACAAGACGCTCCCGGATAAGGGGCCAGTCGTCGCGCTGGGTGAAGAACATGCCCCGCTCCGGATGAGGCATCATCCCCATGATCCGTCCCGTCCGGTCGCAGATGGAAGCAATATCGTTCATGGAGCCGTTCGGGTTGAACGGGAATTCCCCTCCCGCCGGAGCGCCGTCCGGCTTCGCATAGCGCATGACGACAAGCCCGTCCTGTTCGATCTTCTTAAGCACGTCCCCGTGCGCAAAGAAGTTTCCCTCGCCATGCGCCACCGGGATGTGGAGACGCTCGATGCCGCGGGTGAACACGGATGGAGACGTATGTTCGATGACACAATCGACCCACCGGCACTGGTACCGGAAGGTGCGGTTGTGCTCCAGTGCGGCCTCCACGCCGGCGGCGACTCCCTCGAGCGCCGGCACGAGCCCGATGTTCACCATGACCTGGAAGCCATTGCATATCCCCAGTATAAGCGTATCGCGCCCGGCAAAGCGGCGTACTTCATCAATCAGGTTGTTCTTTATCCTGTTGGCGAGCGCCTTGCCGCTCCCCGTATCATCGCCGTACGAAAAGCCCCCCGGGAATGAAAATATCTGATAGTTTTTCAGCATTCCCCGATCGGCTATCAGGTCGTTGATATGCACGATATCGGCGCCAGCGCCCGCGGCGCGAAACGCGAAGGCCGTCTCTTCGTCGCAATTTATACCGTAGCCGGTCAGTACTATCACCCGTGGTTGTGTCATGGCAGTTTAAAAATCCTTAAAAACGCCTTTGTATGATTTCATCAGTGAATCCAGATGTGCCCTCACGGTCTCGCTCCCCTGCGTTCCCGTCAACACGACGACCGGTTCCCCGGTTACATGGCCGATCAGTCCCAAGGGAACCCCGCGGAACGCATCTTCAAACTCGGCCCGGCGCGACGGGTCCACCGAAAGGAGGAGCCTGCCCTGCGATTCCGAGAAAAGGATCGTGTCATTCCTTGCGTTATTAATCCGGGCGGGCACCTTTGAGAGGTCGGCCGTAACGCCGAGCATTCCGGCCAGGGCCGATTTCGCCAGCGCCACGCCGAGTCCGCCCCGCTCAATGCTCGCGCACGACGCCACAAGCCCCTTTGCGAGCGCGTTTTCCATGGCGCGGTATGTCCTGATGTTGTCCTCTGCGGACACCTTCGGCGCTGTGTCGCCGATATACCGTTTCCCCGAGAGCCTCTCCCCCATGCAGGCCAGGTACTCGCTCCCGCCCATTTCATCGCCCGTCATCCCGGCCGCATAGATCAGATCGCCGGGGACCTTGAAATCGATCGTCTGGCATGCCCGTATATCCTCGACAACCCCGATAGAGGAGACGAGGAGTGTGGGCGGTATGGAGATGAACACCTCGTTGAAGTTCTCGTCGTAGCCCCGGAAATCGTTGAACATGCTGTCCTTGCCGGATATAAAGGGGGTCCCGTACGCGACGGCATATTCATAGCACGCCCGCGCGGCCTCGCGGAGCTGTCCCAGGCGCTCGGGATTGTTGGAATCGCACCAGCAGAAGTTGTCCAGAATGGCGAGGGAACCCAGGCGTCCTCCCGCAGCGATCGCGTTCCGCACCGCTGTGTC
>JAFGJK010000023.1 GCA_016929135.1 Spirochaetota bacterium
CTGAAACAGTATGAAATGATGGCGAAGGTGGCGGCGGGAATCCTGCCCCCGGGCAGTTACTAGGAGGACCTTCAGGGACAGCACCCAGGTAATAGCCGGGTGTTGTCCCTATCAGGAGAACAAGATACACATGGAACTCACACAGGTTATCGAACAGCGGCGCAGTATACGGAAATTCAGAGAGGACCCGATCACCGACGCGATGATCGAGGAACTGCTCACCGCGGCCCGCCTGGCCCCGTCAGGGTCCAATATCCAGCCGGCGCGATTTGTCGTTGTGAAGACTCCCACCATGAAGGAAAAGCTGGGCACCTGCACGCCATACAAGTTCATCACCCGGGCTCCCGTCATCTTCGTCTGCTGCGCCGACCGCGCGTCCCTGGCGACGAGGGACCGGCGCGTCGGAGAACTCCTCGAGATCGGGGCCTTCACCGATGTCGAGATGGACGCGATTGATCTGGAGGCTTACACCGCCGCTCAGATGGACGCGTTCGCCGCCCGGGAGTACCTGTCGATGAACGCGGCCATCGCGATCGAGCAGATGGTCCTGCGGGCCGTCGATCTCGGTCTGGGAAGCTGCTGGATCGGCAGGTTCGACAAGGAGAAGGCACGCGAGATCCTGGAACTCGACGATGATACCCAGATCGTCGTGCTTCTTCCCGTCGGCTATCCCGCGCAGTCGCCCCCGCAGCGGCCACGGCTCCCGCTGGAGCGGCTGGTCCTGAAGACCGTCTGATCACGTTGTAACAATGAACCTCTTCCCGGACAGTCAGCCCCTCTTTGGAAGGCCGGGCCGGTAATCCCGAGACGGAATATGGGTCCTTCCATCGATACGATACGAGTACCCCTATTCAACCCAGATGATGGAACCCGCGCCCTGGGTGAGTCCGCCACAAATCGCGCACGCGGCAAACCCTCCGCCGTTCTCCTTGAGATTATAGGCCGCCGTCATCATGAGACGCGCTCCGCTTGCGGTGTTCGGGTGGCCAATGGCGATAGCGCTTCCATTCACATTCAATCTGCTTTTCAGATCTTCATATTTTTTTTCATCATTATCCACAATGGGTTTCTCCGACGCCTCCTGCACCATCTCGTCATAACCGGAAGACAGAAACCGCACGTTCGACAAAAGCTTCGTTGAAACCAGCGGCACGCAGGCGAACGCTTCATTGATCTCAATAAATTTCATTTCACTGATATTCATCTGTGCCGTGTCGAGAGATTTCTTAATGGCGAACGCCGGCGACACCGGCATGATCCGCGGTTGAAGGGCTATGGACGACATGGCCACGATGGTATACAGGACATTCAGGTTCAGTTGCTCCGCTTTTTCTCTGCGCATCAGGATCTGGGCCGTAGCACCGTCATTCATCCCCGGCGAATTACCGGCGGTACAGGTTGGATTCCCAAAAACCGGCTTCAACTTGGCAAGGGCCTCCAATTCGATATCGGGACGATATTGCTCATCGATATCCAGCAGCTTGCTGGATATCACATTACCCTTCTTATCCTTTTTGACTATTTCAAAAGGCTCCATCTCGTGTTTAAAGAAACCGCGTTTCCAGGCCTCGCCATACTTGCGGTGGCTCGCATAGGCAAACTCATCCTGTTCTTCTCTCGATACGCCGTATTCAACGGCGACATTCCCCGAGTCAACGGCAACCGGAGCGTAATCCTTATAGCCGAGAGGGATGATAGGATCCTCCACGAGAAATGAAGTGTGGCGCTTGCCTTCCCATCTGATCCCGCGCATGAGGAAGGGGATGGTGCTGAAACTTGTCGAACCACCGGTCATGATAATTTCTGCTTCTCCCAGCTGGATGCTTCTCGCGCCATATTTT
This sequence comes from Spirochaetota bacterium, assembly GCA_016929135.1. Lineage (GTDB taxonomy): Bacteria > Spirochaetota > UBA4802 > UBA4802 > UBA5550 > JAFGJK01. Next base: position 1,842 of record JAFGJK010000023.1, read on the forward strand.
GCGGCATCCATCGCGGAAATACATGCCTGATCAAATGCTACGGAGGGTTTTTCGGGGGGAATCCCCGCCTTCAACATTGTCTGCCGGGCTACCACCGGAGTATAGGGATCTTTCGTGTTGCTTGTATCACCGTTACCCCACCACACTTCATCAATGAACGAAGGATCGAGGCCTATTCTCTTCATGCTGTTTTTCATGGCAACCGCGCCCAAGTCATAGATATCAACGTCCCTCAGAGATCCGCCAAAGCGTCCAAAGGGCGTTCTCACCGCACTCACACAAACTAAATCATTCTTACTCTTCTTGAAGTTCATTCGCTTAACTCCTTTCGTCACGTCTCCGGCAATCGAGCACCGCATGGCTACCCATCTGCCGGCAACGCTCAGTATCACACCTGCCGCATCGCAGCAAGGTCTTTCGTTAACCCGGCAATAGCAGCCTTACTGGTTTCGCAGGCTGCCGCATCCACAACCTCGGCAGGTGCTCCAACAAAAGCCGCTTACTATGTGACAGGGACCTTTTACACATGAATCATATCAATACCAGCTCCCAGACTCAAGCCGTAGCCCAAAGCCCTTTTAGGACGCATCATTGGACCAGACCCCCTTTTAACCGGACACCTTGAATCGAGAAACAGGCCGGTGGTAATCATTGAATTTCTGTTTAAAGGTATGTGGGCTTTTGCAGGTGAAAGAAAGATTGAGAAGGCAGTAAACCCGCTCAGCGGACCAGCCACTGATCGAAGGGAAGTTCTTCCGGTTCGAGGTCGGAGGGGGCCAGTTCGGCGATGAAACGCGACGGAACGGCATCCTCGCTCCACATGCCCCGGGTATGACCGACCAGGGGATGGCAGAAATAGAGCTGGTCCTTCGCACGGGTGGTGGCGACGTAGAAGAGCCGCCGCTCCTCATCCTCACCCCCCGGTTCTTTCAGGGCGCGGGCCAGGGGAAACATCCCCTCCGAGCACCAGATCATGAAGACGACCGCCCATTCGAGCCCCTTGGCCTGGTGGATCGAGCTGAGAACGACCTTGTGGTTGTTCTCCTCCGGCCGGTAGGAGGCCTCCTCCTCGGTGATGTTCGTCATCAGGGCCAGGTCGCTGAGGAAGTCCTCCAGCGAGGCGAATTCCGATGAAAAGGCCGAGAGCTGCCACAGGTCCTCCTCGCGCGAGGCGCCGTCCCCGTATTTCTCCTCCAGGCATTCACGGTAGCCGCCCTTCAGTATCACATCGACGATCTGTGTCAGGGCATTGGACGCGGACAGCTCCAGGACCCCCTTCAGCGTCTCCCTGAACCTGCCGATCCCGGCCGCGGCCCCCTTCGGGACCTGCTTCATGAACTCGTCGGAAAAGACGACCGCGAGGGGCTCTCCCCGCGATGAGACGAACTCCCATATCTTTCGCGCCGTCACGTCCCCGATCTTGGGGTAGAGCTTCAGCACCCGCCTCCAGGCGATCTCGTCGAGGGGGTTCGCGGCGATCCGCATGAAGGCGGTCACGTCCTTGATGTGGGCC
>JAFGJK010000024.1 GCA_016929135.1 Spirochaetota bacterium
CGCCGAGATCGCCGGCGGCCCCCGCGCGGTGAAATACGGCACCACGAAGGACTACGTGCTGGGTCTGGAATTCGTCCTCCCGGACGGATCCCTCATCGCCACCGGCGGCAAGTACGTGAAGAACGCCACCGGCTACAACCTTGCCGGCATCATTCTCGGCTCGGAGGGGACGCTGGCGGTGGTGACGAAGATTTACCTCAGGCTCATCACTGCGCCCCCCTTCTCGATTGACCTGCTGATCCCCTGCGCCTCCATCGAGGAAGCGGCAATGGAGGTATTCCGGATACTCACGGCAAGGGTGATCCCCGCGGCGATGGAATTCATGGAGCGCGATGCCATCGCCATTACAGCGGAGTACCTGAAGGGGGAGATGCCCTTCCCCGACGCAGGGGCCCATCTGCTGATACAGATCGACGGCGACACGGAGGAGGCGGTACAGCGGGACATCGAACGCCTCTCCGGGGCGCTGCAGGACCGCGGGGAGAGAATCATCATCGCCCAGTCGCCCCCCCAGCGTGAGCGGCTCTGGAAGGCACGGCGGTCCATACGGGAGGCGATCCATGCGCAAAACCCCGTATTCCTCGCCGAGGACTGCGTGGTACCTCGTTCTAGGATCCCCGAATTCGTCCGGGAGATCAAGCGCTTCCTGTCCTCCCACGGCCTCTCCTCGATCCTCTTCGGCCATGCCGGTGACGGCAACGTGCACATCGACACACTGAAGGGGGAGATGGACTACCAGCGCTGGAAGGAGCTGGTACCGGAACTCAAGAGGGGGATCTACGGCATCGCCATCTCCCTGGGGGGGACCATCACCGGCGAGCACGGCATCGGCTGTATCAGGAAGGACTACATGGGCATGGCCATGAGCCAGGAGGCCCTGGATCTGCACCGCCGGATCAAGAAGGCCTTCGACGCCAACATGATCCTGAACCCGGGCAAGGTCTGCTGACCCGTCTTCTCCCCGTCCAGTCCTCCCCATCCCGCTGCCGGGGCGCCGCTATCCGCCGAACCTCAGGGCATAGACCGCAGACACGGTTATGCCGTAGAAATAGTCGCTCTTGTCACCCATGAGCGAGCCCTGTGTCCAGCTGTAGTATATGCTGTCCGTGGTGGCTGCGCCGTCCATATAGTACCGCAGGTACTGGAACCGGAAGCCCAGGCTGACGGTGGTACTGAGGTCAGCCAGGTAATAGGCCAGGGACGCCGATGCGTTCAGTCCCCAGGTGTTGTAATATTCCTTGAACGACACATTCCCCAGGAGACTCGGCTCCACCGCGGTCCTGAGATAGATGCCCGAAACGTTGCAGATCGCAAAAAAGCCTCCCCCCAGTGGAACGGTCCCCCCGATCCCCAGACCGGGACCGACGGCATCTGTCCGTGCGTCACCGGTTGCCATGACCGGTATGAACGTTGCGAAGGGGACATTTATCACGGTGAAGTCGTACCGGTACCCCTGGTACTTGATGCCGGCGAATAGCTTGATATAGTCCATGAGTGAATAGGACAGAGTCAGGTCGATATCGAACTTGAAGAGTTCGGTAGATACCTCCTCATACGATTCTTCCGACGGGCTCACGGTGACGCGCCGCGCCGCCGAGGTATACCATGGAGAAAACACGGCCACGCTGGAGATGCTCCACCGATCGAGAAAACGTATGGACAGGGCCGGCCCCAGGAGAACGGACGGCTCCAGTGTAAATTCGTCATAGACCGTAAAGGGATTGTCGGATTTTGTTTGGGAATCCGCCCAGGCAGGCCGCCACCAGGAATACCAGGCCACGGGACCTGCGGATATCTCCAGGGACGCCGCGCGTTCCTTTGAGCCAAAGAGGGCGGTAGCGGCGACTGCGATGACGAGCATGCAATGGAATTTCCGTCGCATAGAGGACACCTCCTTGTCGTATAACAATACCTATACCTTACTTAAAATAAACGGAGGGGTCAATTTTTTGTGTCGACGATACGTCCCGTACGGAAACGAGGTTCAGGCAAGGAGGGTGACGAGGGTCCTGAGGGTCCCGTCAAAACCCCGCGCCGCGGCCCTGAGGGAATCCTCCGCCTCGGTGCGGTTTCCGTCCACCAGGGCCGACCAGGCGCGGTGGAGCGATCTCTCGCCGTGGGAGAAGTGGGACAGGACCTCTGCCGTTTCCGCCTCGCCGATGCTGCTCAGCATCGCCCCCCTCATGTCGATGAAGCGATCGCAGAGCCGCATCATCTCCTCGATGCGCTCCTTCATCTCCGCATCACTTCTGCCACTCCCCGCCGGCGTCTCCGAGAGCCTCACGGCCGAATCGTGCAACTCCTCGGCCGTCTCGCGCATACCCCTGGAAAGGAACTCAGTTCCGCCGCGTCCCCCCGGGACCGCATGCGCGCAGGATAGGCGAACCAGCAGCGCGCCTGCCGCCCCGATCACCGCCGCGGCGGCAAAGCAGGCCGAAAGCGGCCGCGGCGACGAGGCGACGATCAATGCGGCCATGGTACCGGCGACGAAAAGGATATACCCCGCGATTTTCATCCTCCCTCCACTACAGAATCATATAGAGCGAATAGACGATCTCTGCCATGGCCTCCCCGATGATGAGGCCGGCGGCCCATGGCACTCCCCTCTCCTCTGAAAAGCCCCTCCCCATCACGGCCGTGATTGCCATGGTGACGAGACATCCCGCGCCGAATCCCATGGTGACCGGAAAGGGGAGATACATGGCCAGGCCCACAAGCACCCCCGGCCCGCCCCCCGGCAGGAGCGAAACCACCGCGCCGATGACACCGCCGGCCGCGTAGCGGTCCAGGGGCATATCGCCCCGCACCAGCCCCTGCAGCACCACCCGCAGCGCATCCGCCTGGGGAGCGGAGAGGCATTCCGAAGACCCCGCGCGGCAGGCGGCGCTCTCCGGCCCGAAGCCGGGCCCCACGCCGCTCCCCTTCCAGAGAAGGAGCATCACCGCCATGGCGACGACTGGCCCGATCCAGGCGCTGAGGAGCTGTACAACCTGCTGCCTTCGGGGGAGGGATCCCACCAGGTAACCTGTCTTCAGGTCCTGCATCATATCCGCGCACTGACCCGAGGCAACCGAGACGGCTGCGCCCACCAGCACCGCCGCGCCCACGTCGCCGCCGGTAATGAAAATGGCCAAGGCGATGCCGATGAAGGAGAGGCCTGATATGGGCGAGATGTCCGTGAGTCCGGTGCACCGGGCAACGATAATCCCGGCGATGACGATCCACAGCGCGCCGGCGGCGGTCAGGATCGCGGCCACCGCGACGCCCGAGCCCTGCCAGAGGAGAACCGCGAATATGACGGCCAGCGACGCCGCGAAGAGAAGGGCGAGGGACGCAGTCCCCATCCCGTCCCGGCCGCCGCCCCTCGGCCCGCCCCCCTGTCGTTTCAGCGGACCGACGCGCCCCACGGCGCCGCGGAGGGCCGGCAGGGAGAGGGCCACGCCCGCCAGCGCAGAGCCCACGAGGATGCCGATCCCCAGAGGCCTCAGTATCCCGGCGAAGAGCGCGTTCCCCGGAACACCCTCCGGGGCGACCCAGCCTGAGGCCACCGCCGCCGGCGCGATCACCCAGTAGGCCGCCATCCCTCCGATCATGAAGGGAAGCCCGCCCCTGCCGGCCAGCATCCCCGCGCCGATGTTCATGAGGCTGAGCGACAGTGAGGTGTTCATGTAGACCGGAAGGCCGAACCACCGCCCCAGCGGCAGGTCCTGGGGGACCAGGCCCGCCTTCACCAGGACCACCACGGCCACCGAGAGGGCGCAGCCGGAGGCGAGGATGACCACCTGCTCCCGCCCGGAGCCGGGGGATCTGAGGACCGCCGCCACCGCCACGCCGCTGGGAAAGCGGAGGCGCTCCACCTCGATCATGCGCCGCCGGAGGGGGCTGATCACCACGATGCCCAGGACCGAGCCAGCCACGGCCACGGCCGTCACCGCCACCGGGCTGAAGCCGTGTCCCATGAGGAGCAGGGACGGCACGGTGAATATGATGCCGGCGGCGGAGACGTTCACCGCGCTGGCGACGGTCTGGTTGATGTTGTTTTCCACGATGGTGCCGCGGCGGAGCACCCCGCGGAGGAAGGCGAAGCCCAGTATCGCCGCGATGGTGGACCCGCCGATGGTGAAGCCGAGCTTGAGCCCCGAGTAGACGAAGGCGGCGGTCATCAGCACGCCCAGCAGGGTGCCGAAGACGACTGCCGACAACGTCAGCTCACGGTATGGACGGGAGGCCTCGTTCATGGTACTGGACTCGCCACAGGCGATCACGACGGGGAATTTTCCGCCAGAAAAAAAACGGCGGGGCGGGAAAATTGTGTTGCCCCACGGTGCCGCTGGATATCCCACTAATCATAGTTGAGTAAAGAGCCATGAACGGCTGGCAGGGAAAAATCGCGGCGATAGACCTCACCTCGGGGAGGACCGATACGATCACCCCTTCGCGGGATGTCTACGAGCGCTATCTGGGCGGCAGGGGCCTGGCGGGTCATTTCCTCTGCGAATCCATCACCCTCCCCTGGGACTCGCCTTCGATGCCCCTGGTCTTCATGACCGGCCCGTTGGTGGACACCCCATCACCCACCTCGGGGAGGATGACGGTGGCATCCCGCTCTCCCCTCACCGGTGCCGTGGGGGACACATCGGCCGGGGGGCGTTTCGGTACCAGGCTGAAGCGGGCCGGATGGGATGGAATCATCATCACCGGGAGGGCCCCGGGGACATGCCGGATCGACATATCCGACGGCACCGTGACAATCCGCGACGCGGCTGGGCTCTCCGGCATGGACATTGCATCGGTGGTGAAGACCCTGCCGCGAACGGTTTCCTCGGCGGTTGCGGGACCGGCGGCGGAGCACGGCTGCCTCTTCTCAAACATCGTCATCGACGGCGATTTCTTCGCTGGAAGGACCGGGCTCGGCCTGGTGATGGCCGCGAAGAACCTGAAGTGCATCACCGTTAACGGCAGCGGCACCACCGCGCTCCACGACCCCTCCGAGATCGCCAAGGCGAAGGAGGAGATCCGGCGGCTGGCCGCCGCATCGCCGGTCCTGAAGGGAGAGCTGGGCATCTCGGAATTCGGCACCGGCGCCATATACGACCTCATCAGCACGCGCCGGATGATGCCCACTGAGAATTTCCGCCGGACCTTCTACGAGCAGGCTGCCGGTATGAACGCCTACGCCTTCCGTCAGCGCTACGGCAGCAGGAAGACCGGCTGTGCCGGCTGCCACATCCTCTGCAAAAAAAGGGACCGGCAGGGTAGGCCCATACCCGAGTTCGAGACCATGTCGCACTTCAGCGCCCTTCTCTGCAACGGCGATACCGATGCGGTGATGGAGGCCAACCTGATCTGCAACAACGCGGGGATGGACACCATAAGCGCCGCGGCGACACTGGCCTGCTACGCCGAGATCCGCGGTGCGCCGCTCACAGCCGCCGAGATTGTCTCACTCCTCGGGGATATCACGGATTCCAGGGGGGAGGGTGAGATCCTGAAGCTCGGATCGTGGCGTTACGCCGCCGAACGGGGCGTACCGGAATCGTCGATATCGGTGAAACGTCTGGAACTACCCGCCTATGATCCCCGCGGCGCCTACGGCATGGCCCTGGCCTATGCAGTCTCCACCCGCGGCGGGTGCCACCTCAGGGCCTATCCGATATCCCACGAGATTCTTCGGAAGCCGGTCGCCACTGACCGCTTCAGCTTCAGCGGCAAGGCGCGCATCATCAAGCTCTCCGAGGACGTGAACGCGGCGGTGGATTCACTCACCGCATGCAAATTCATCTTCTTCGCGGCAACCCTCGAGGAGTACGCCCGGGCCTTCTACGGCGCCACGGGGGTAGCAGCGGACGCCCAGGGGCTCCTGAGCGCGGGGGAGCGGATCTGTTTCCACGAGCGGATCATGAACGGCGCGAACGGCTTCACCGCCGATGACGACGACCTGCCGGAGCGCTTCTTCCGTCAGGAGGGTTCCAGCGGCAACGGCATCATCGTACGCCCCCTGGACAGGGGTGAGTTCCTGAAATCCAGAAGCAACTACTTCATGATCCGAGGCCTGGATGAAAGGGGACATCCCCTGGAATCCCGGCGAGCCGAGCTGGGGCTCCCGTGATCGCCCTGCTCAAAAAATACGAGCGGAAGCTGGTGGAGCAGGGAATCTGCGATGCCGGAGCTCCCCTCATCGGCGGGATCGACGCCGAGACGGTCTGGAGCCGGGACGGGGAGGAGATTGCGGCGCTCCGTCAGGTCATCGCCGGCATGAACATCAACAGCATCCTCTTCGCCAGGCCGGCGGAGCCCTACTTCTCGATACTGAACGCCCTGACGGCGCACGGGCGCCACCCGGACGGGGCGATTCACCCGCAGGACACGGAGTCCAGAACCTTCCTCCACGACATCCCGGTGGTGGATCGGTTCTCCCCCGAGGACGTGACCGGGGCTCTGCGCCGGCGCAAATCAGTGATCGTCCGGGACAGGGGGATCGTCGCCTACGGCATCGTGAGCCCGGAGCAGGCCTTCGTGACCTTCAGCTCGGTCTGCTTCGCCGCCTATGTGAAGCTCTTCACGGACCTGGCGTCCGGGAGGGACCTGTCCCCCGGGGCGGCCCGGGAGTACGGCGACATCGTCCGCAGGGCGCTCCCCCTGTACGGAGATTTCATTGACGGCTTCGCAGGTGCGCCTGCCGTCACCGGGCCCTTCGCCGGCCAGGGGCGGGCCATCGAGGCGATCTGCGAAGCCGGGCTCCTCACCGTGCGCTCGCGCATGGTGGATTCCTTTTTCGGCAACATCTCCTGCCG
>JAFGJK010000025.1 GCA_016929135.1 Spirochaetota bacterium
GCTGGTCCGCTGCGACAGGTTCTGGTTGCCGGACGATATCTGCTCCACCGCCTGCGCCAGGTTCTGCGACGCCACGATCACGTTGGAGACCGTCTCCTCAAGGTTGTCCATGAACTTATTGTACCAGGCCGCCAGTGTCGCCACCTCGTCGATATTGACCATCCTGTAAACCCGGCACTCCAGACACGATTTGTACTCTTTCGTGAGTATCTTCGGGCAGTGTATCTCCTTGCCGAACTCGGGTGCATAGCTACCCACATCGAACCAGCAGAGGACACCGTCCCTGCCGAAATCCGGGCATTCCTTATTCCCACACCCCATAATGGCGGAGCAATTGACGGACTTCAGTGCATAGTGGCTGGTCAAGTCCCCCATGGCCGATTTCGAGAACTGCTCTTTGAAGGGTTTCAGCTTGTCCATAATCCCCATGGCGTTGAAGGTGATGAAGAAGACAAACAGCAAAACCCCCGCACCTATCACCATGGAAACAATGATGGCGGTCTTCGAGGATGAAAGGACGGCGACGATGCTGGCCTTCCTTGACTCAGCCATACCCTCGAGATCACGGTTTAATCCGTTTATGATTCCCCTCACCTGAAGGAGGTTCGGTTCCACTCGGGACTTGTACAGCGCTGCAGCGCCGTTCGTATCCCCCTTCATCATATGAGCCATGACGTCAGCCGCCGATTCATGCAGCTGCCGATGCGGCTCCTTGAGTTCCAGCAGCCGGCTTCTCGTTTTTTCCGGTAGCGCGCGGAACTCATCGGAATTCAGATACGGATAGAACCATTCGCCCAGCTTGCACTTGTGGGGATCGGTTTCAACCTTTGCGGTTCCGCCCTGGTATATATGGTCCGTCAGCTTTTTATCCCACTCCAGGTGATCGATGGTACGCATAAGATAAAACGATTGTTGTCCGAGCCCGCTCTGAAGCTCGTCGGTATTTCTCGAAAGGCTGAAAAACGAGACTATACTGATCCCCGCAATGACGGCAAAAACGACCGCCATCACAATCAAACCGCCCTGCACCTTGAGACGAGTTGTCATTGCACTCCTCCTTCGCCGCCATCCAGCAGGGGCAGGCTCACGGAGAACTCCACCTTGCTCACGGGCCCCTTCGATATGTCGCTGTGATCGGTGATATTCCTGCCGGTGATCTTTCCGGCATGCTTGTCGATGATCTTCTCCGCCATGGTGAGCCCCAGGCCGTAGTCGAAGGTGTCGTACCCCTCGCGCACGATCTTGGTCATCCTGAAAAACGGCTCAAAGACCAGGTTCTCGTACTCCATGGGAATGCCGCGCCTCCCCTCCTCGTCCCTCGCCGACTGGCTTATCACCGAGATTACGGCGTTCTTGTCATGGATGTCCAGGAAGATGTAGATCTCGGAATTCTTCTCGGAAAACTTCAGGGCGTTTATCAGCAGCTCGTACACCGCCTTGCGCAGGTGCTCCTCGCTCACGGACACGAACTTTCCGGCGAAAAAGGGCTTCAGGTCCGAGAGCATGATATGGTTGCCGTTCAGCGCTTCGTACTGCACGGCCCGCTCCTTTATCTCCGCCATTATGCCGTGGAGGGCGTAGCAGGAAACCTTTTCCAGTGGAAGTGGGTTGGAAATGATCAGTTCTATCTCGGAGAAGGTGTTGATGGCGTTCTCCGCCACGAGGGCGTTCTTCTTCACCAGATCCATCATTTCCCTGGATATGATGTAGTGCTCCCCCTGTACCTCTGCGGAATTGGCCACGATGTTGAGGAGGGTGATGAGGGCTCCGAATCCCGTCCCCTGGGAAAAGCTGATGTGCATGTTGTGAAAGAGCGATTTGTCGACCTTCCCGTCCTTGACCTCCATACGGGACTGCCACTGGAGCCATTCCAGCTGGTGCTCCAGCCGTATCTGCCGCTCCCGCTCGACGATCCTCTGCATCCGCTTCATCTTCTGGGACTCGAAGGCCCTCTCCACCTTGATCGCCAGTGCGCCGAGGTCCACCGGCTTCACGATGTAATCGTAGACCCCCATCTTCATGATGTCGATGATGAAGTTGTAGTCGCTGTTCACGGTGGCGACGAATATCAGCGGCGTGTCGTCACGCTCCTTCAGGCGGGTGATGAGCTCGTACCCGTCCATGACCGGCATCTCGATGTCGGTCATGACGATGGGGAAGGGTTCTGCCTCGAATTGCTTCAGCGCCTCGGCGCCGTTTTCGGACACCGTCACCTCGTAGTGCTCGGCCTCGAGGGTCTCCCTGAACAGGGCGGCCATGGCGCTGTCGTCCTCGGCGACCAGTATCCTCTTGCTCTCCTTCATGGCTCACGGATCCTCTAGTTCAGCAGCGTGCTCCTGATCTTGCTCATGAGTGCGTCGATCCTGAAGGGCTTCGACATATAGTCGTCGAAACCGATGTCCAGGAAGCGCTCCCTGTCCCCCTTCATGGCGTAGCCGGTCAGCGCGATCACCGGCACTCCCGGCTTGATCCTCTCCTTGATCCTCCTGATGATGTCGTCGCCGCCGGCGGGATTTCCGATGTCCATGATCACCAGGTCGAAGCCGGGCTCAGTGGACAGCTGCTCCAACACCTCGTTGCCGCTCCGTAAGGCCGTTACGGTGAATCCGTACGACTGGAGCAGGGACTGTACCAGCTCCGACAGCGCCTCGTTGTCGTCCACCAGAAGGACACGCTTGTTGGCGACGAAGGGCTCCTCCTCGCGATCCGAAAGCGCCGCCACCTCGAAGTCCGGCCGCGGGATCCTCCCCGGGATGATGACCGTGAACCGGCTCCCCATACCCGGCTGGCTCGATACCGCGATGGTGCCGCCGTGCAGCTCCACCAGTTTCTTGGCGATGGGGAGCCCCAGCCCTGTCCCCTGGTGCGTATGACGCTGCGCCTGCTCGAAGGGGATGAATATTCTATTCAGGTCCCCCTCCTCGATGCCGCACCCCTCGTCCCACACGGAGATGATCACCGTCTCACCCTTGGCGAATGCGTCGATGCCGACGCGCTTCCCCGGTTCGGTGAACTTTATGGCATTGGAGAGGAGATTGAAGATCACCTGCTTCAGCCGCACCTCGTCGGCGTCCAGGAAGCCCATGGCCGGCTCTATCTTCAGGACCATTTCCACATTCTTCCTGTCGGCGATCACTCTGATGGTGGAGGGGGACCGGGAGAGCATGAGATTGACATCAAAAGGCTTCCGATCAACGATCATCTTCCCCGAATCTATCTTGGAGAGGTCCAGGACATCGTTCACCATCTCCAGCAGGTGCTCGCCGCTGGAGATGATGTGGTCCAGGTATTCTCTCTGCCGCTCGTTCAGCAGGCCCGCCTTCTGCATCTTCAGGAACTGCCCGAATCCGAGGATCGAGCTCAGGGGCGTCCTGAGCTCGTGGTTCATGTTGGCGAGGAAGGAACTCTTAGCCCTGTTCCCCGCCTCGGCCATGTCCCTGGCCGCCTGGAGCTCCTGCTCCTTCTGCTTGATCGCGGTGATGTCCCTCAGAATGAGGATGTGCCCCTCCGGGGTATCGTCCCCCAGGTGGATTCCCCTGCATCGTGATGAGAGCCATCGGGTGGCCGGTCCGCCGTCCACCCGTATCTCGCCGTCGAAATACTGTTCGGCAATGAGCGAGCCGTTATCGCACAGCGACTCGTCGTCCCAGAAATCGAAACCGGTGAGCTTTTCGAACATGGTGCGGATGTTCTCGCCGATCAGGTCGAAGTGGTCGCATCCCAGAAAGGAGCCCGCCTGGTGGTTCGAGAAAAGCACGAATCCCTCGTGATCCAGGATCAGGATGCCGTCATCGATCGCGTCTATAAGCGCCCGGTATCTGTTCCCGCGGCCTATCAGCCTGGCTTTCGTCCGCTTCAGGCTTCTGGCCTTGCCCGTCAGGGTCTGGACCGCCTGGATCACCGTGACCGCCGCCAGCCCTATCGTCAGGACGGCAAACGACAGGAGGATTGCCGGCCAGTGATCGGCAAAGAGCGCCAGCGCCGATCCGTGAAGGGAGAGCCCGCCCGCCGCCAGCGCCAGAACCGCCGCAATCGTTATGGAGACATAGATCTTTTTCGCCATCGCCTTCCTCATGACGTCCGCGAGCATTCCGCCTCGCGGATCACTGCCCTTGTGTAGGATTAAGATAGGCCGTAAAGGCCCTGCGGTCAATGACGGGGATTAATGATTTGGGATTAATGAGAATTGTTGCAGGGCATGACAATTTTTGTGACTGCATAATCACAAAAATAGCTACTGATGCCGACGAGGGCTGCGCGCGCTCCGTTCGGGGCGGGGCCGCCTTTCCGCACGACATGATCTATACGGCACGGGGCTAGATCCTGCCGGCCCGCACCGTAAATCTCGTGGTTTCCCGCCGCTCGTATTCCATAGAACCGTCCAGCTGGCGGGCCATCATCTTCACCAGCTCCAGGCCCAGACCTCCGGCGGATTCCGGGTCGAAGCCCTCCGGCGGTCCGACGCCGTCGTCCTCCACACACAGCGTGATCCCCTCGCCCCTCCTGGCCATGGTGACGGTTATCGCGCCGGTGCGGCCCTCCGGAAAGGCGTACTTCAGGGCGTTGGTGAGCAGCTCGTTCACAATGAGACCCAGCGGCGCCGCGCTCCTTGTCTCCACCTCGATCGGTTCGAGCCGCGTTACGATGGAGATGCCGCTCCCGGCGGCAACATACGAGTCCCGCAGCGACTGGATGATCCTCCCCATGTATTCGTCCAGGCCCACCCGGGCGACGCTGCCCGACTGGAAGAGGATCGTGTAGAGGTTCGCCATGGAGCCGACCCTGGCCCCCAGGTCTTTCAGAAGCATCTTCATACCCGGATCCACCCTGCGCTCGGCGTCGATATCGATGAGGCCGACGATCATGGAGAGGCTGTTCTTTATCCGATGCTGCAGCTCTCGCAGAAGCGCCTGCTTTTCCACCAGCGCCTGCTCGAGTCCCAGTGCGGCCCGCTTCCTCTCGGTGATATTGCGGATTATCCCACCCACCACGTTCACCTTGCCGATCCTGACGGGAAACTTCGCGGTCTCGAACACCTCACCACCCACGATCTCCTCGTTCACCGCAATCGATTTTGACGCGAGCGCCTCGATGTCGGTCCTCCTGCAGTTGGACGCCGCCTCCTCCGGCATCAGGTCGTAATCGGTGAGGCCCCGCACCCCCTCGGGGGGCCTGCCGAAGAACTCAGCCATGGCGGAGTTCACCAGGGTGTACCGGAACTGCGTGTCCTTGAGAAAGACCATGTCGGTCGTGGCGTTGATGAAGGCGATGTAGCGCGCCTCGCTCTCCCGCAGGCCGTCCGCGGCCTTCTTGCTGTCCGTGATGTCCTGGAGAAGGTTCAGGGTGGCCGGCAGGCCCATCCACTGGATCCGCACGGAGCGGATATCCACCCACCGATAGGTCCCGTCGGCATGGATTATCTGGAAGGAATAGAAGAAGGGGACCGATTCTCCCGCCATCCTCTGCCGATAATTCTGGGCAATGAGCTCCCGGTAATCGGGGTGGATGAACTCCATGAAAGGCCTGGAGAGGAGGTGCTCCCTGGGATACCCGATGATCTCCTCCGCCTTGGGGTTCACGAAGAGGAGCATGCCGCCGCTGGCCACCAGCACCGCCTCCCCCGCGTTCTCCACCAGCACGCGGTACTTCTCCTCGCTGTCGCGCAATGCCACCGAAACCTCCTCGCGCCGCAGCCTGTTGGTCATCAGCATGCCCAGGAGCGAGGTCGCCAGGGGGAACACCGCCATGACCGGGACGGTGATGACGGAGAGCACCTGACCCGCGGCGGACGACGGCAGGGTGAGCATCCACAGCAGCATCACCGCGTGCACAACGGCACCGAAGAGCAGCAGCTCCCACCAGGTCTTCCGCTCCAGCGGCGTCCTGATACAGTGGCGCCAGAGAATCCCGGTCAGGCCGGAGGAGAGTATCACTGTGATGCCGGTGACCGCGCCCCCGCCACCCTGGTACAGCCGCATCAGGGCGGTCATGGCCGCGGCGATCACCGTGGGGACAAGACCGAAGTAGAGGCCGGCAATCCCCAGCAGCACCGATCTCGTGTCGAAGGTGATCCCCGGGACGATCTCATGGGAGTTGAGCATGATGGTGATTCCTATGATGCCCAGCACGATGCCGATGGGTATCTGACGGAGCGCGGCATGGCCGGTGCGCATACGAAGCGAGGTCATGTCGAAAAGCAGGGCGATCGCCAGTAGCAGCGTCGCGTTGTACACCAGGCCGAGCATCAGCGTGCTGTTCATGCTCCGCCCCCCTTCCCTCCCGGATTCGGCGCCACGCCGGCTTCCCGTTCCCGGCACAGGCGCGCCAGCTCGTCCCGGAGCCGCCCCTCCTCGCGGCGGCGCCCGGTGATGTCACGGGACACACCGATGAGGCCCGCCAGGGAGCCCGCTTCGTCGCGGATCACCCGTACCGAGAGCTCGACCCACACGGTGGAGCCGTCCTTCCGGAACTGCTCGACCTCCATGCGTTCGGTGGGGTCAAGCCCCCGCTCGATATCCGGCAGATGGCGCCTGTAGACCTCCATGACGGTGTTGAGCGATTCCGGCGTCAGGGTTTCCGACACCGCCACTTTCATGGCCTCCTCCGGCTCCATGCCCAGGAGCCTCCTGACGGAGGGGCTGATATAGGTGAAGCGCCAGTCTGTGTCCACGGTCCATATGACGTCCTCGCTGTTCTCAGCCAGCAGGCGGTAGCGCGCCTCGCTCTCCCGCAGCGCCTGCAGCGCCGCCTCCCGCTGGGCCTCCGTCCGCTTTCGCCCGGTGATGTCGCGTGTGCTCCCCTGGAATCCCACGACGTCCCCCTCGCCGTTGCGGACGCTCTGCACCGACACCTCTGTCCATATGGTGGAGCCGTCCTTCCGGTACATCTCCAGCTCCGCGTATCGCTCGGCCCAGGCCTCCCCCCGGGGCTTTGCGAACTCCTCCTCGATCATGCGCCGCACCAGGGCCATCGATTTTGGCGTGAGGGTTTTCTCCAGGGGGATGGCGTTGGCCTCCTCCGGGGCGTACCCACGCAGCCTCATGACGGCCGGGCTGTGGTAGGTGAAGGTCCCGTCGAACCGCATCATCCAGATGGTGTCCGAGGAGTTGTCCGCCATGAGCCGGTACTTGTGTTCGCTCTCCCGGAGCATCGCCTCGCGGGCCAGGAGCTCCCTGTTTGTCTGTTCCAGCTTCCCGATGGCCTCGTCCAGTTCCCGGTTTTTCTCCCGGATATGGCGGTGCGCCTCGAAAAGCTTGAAGGCCATCTTGATCGAGGCGTCCAGAACCGTGATGCCGGTGTTCTTCACCACGTAGCCGTAGGAGGTGATCTTCTCGGTACGCTCGACGATCTCCGGTTCGGTATGCGACGAGAGGAAGACCACCGGGATGTCCCGGTCACCGAGGATCTCCCGTGCGGCCTCGGTGCCGTCCATGCCGCACCCCAGATCGATGTCCATGAGAATCAGGTCCACCCTCTCCGCGCCGGAGCGGACCTTCTCGATGGCCTCCCTTCCGCTGGATGCCGTGATCACCCGGTATCCGAACTTGGCAAGCTGCTTCGATTCCGCCTGCGCGACGAGCAGTTCGTCCTCCACGAGAAGGAGGGTCTTCCCCGTCGCGCTCATGTGACTCGGTTCCATGCCGTTACTCCCCTCACGTACTGTGCACGATGCTGATGGAAAAATCAACAGTATTCCGGACCCGGGATCCGAATTTTCGCCAAATATGGCGCATTCCGCTTTTCCCGGAAATTCCGTCTAACTCGCCCGCCCCGGCCCCGCCGGTCTAGGGCCCTTTCACCCTGACGGAAAAGGCGGTGATGCCGGCGTTCCTCGAATATTCCATCACAC
The DNA here is from genome assembly GCA_016929135.1 of Spirochaetota bacterium. GTDB lineage: Bacteria > Spirochaetota > UBA4802 > UBA4802 > UBA5550 > JAFGJK01. Next base: position 7,850 of record JAFGJK010000025.1, read on the forward strand.
CCCCCAGCTGGGCCGCCAGCATCCGCACCATCTCCAGCCCCATGCCGCGACTCCGCTCAGGATCGAAGTCAGCC
>JAFGJK010000026.1 GCA_016929135.1 Spirochaetota bacterium
GCCGCTGGTGCGCCCCATGGCCTTCTTCGTGTAGAAGGGCTCGAATATCCTGCCGATGTCCTCCTTCGCCATGCCGATCCCCTGGTCGGACACGGTGAGCCGCACGAAGGCCCCCGCGGGCAGATCCCGCTTCCCCGGCAGCGGGGCACCGGTGGATACGGTAAGGCGGCCGCCGCCGGTCATGGCCTCGAAGCCGTTCTTCACCAGGTTCATAACGATCTTGTGCAGGTGATGCTCCGAGCAGTGCACGTATCCCGAGGCGCCGGAAGGGAGGAACTCCGCCCTCACCCCGGGAAATCCCTGCAGCAGGGTGAGGTATTCAGGCGATTGCATATAGCGGCTCACCGCCTCCTCCAAGTCGCAGATCCCCCTATCGGCGATGTTCCTCCTGGAGAGGGTGAGGAGATCCTGGATGATGGCGGCGGCACGCTCCCCGCTCTGCCTGATCAGACGGACGTATTCCACCAGGGGACTCCCCTCCGGAAGATCCATGAGCATCATGTCCGGATAGGCCACGATGCCGGTGAGAATGTTGTTCAGGTCATGGGCAACGCCGCCGGCGAGCTTCCCCAGCGCCTCCATCCTCTCCGCCCTGGAGAGCCGTTCGCGAAGCTCCGCCCGCTCACGCTCCGCCTGTTTTCTCTCCTCGATCTGGCGCAGCAGCTCTTCGTTCACCTGCCGCAGCTCCGCAGTCCTCTTGCGAACCCGGCGCTCCAGCTCGTCCCTGGCCAGCTTCAGCTCCTCCTCGGCCATCCGCCGGTTGTCCAGATAGATCGAGGTGATGAGCCCCAGGAGTCCCAGGAGGGCGGTGATCAGGACCGCCACCGCCTGCCTGGCGCGGATCGAGAATATCCAGTTCGCCGCGTCGGTGTCGGCCCCGAGGACCATCAGGACCCTGCCGGTGCCGGGATCCCGCAGGGGGACGAGGGCGGAGATGAATCTTCCCCACCGGTCGGTGTAGGGTCCCGCCGTCGTCGGTTCCGATGTGGCAAACACGTGGAGAATCTCCCGCCGCATATCCCTGTAGATCTCCCCGGGAACCGCCAGCGGCTCCGAGCCGGCCCTTCCGGAGAACCTGGTGGGCTCGCTGTCCATGTGGAAGTAGACCTCGCCCCCCCTGAGCCCCACCAGGTAGATGTACCGTATCCCCGGGGTCGCATCGCCGATACGAACGAGCATCCTCTGGATCGAGATAAACGACGGCATCCCCTTGTCCCCGGAAACACCCCTCAGTGCCGAGACTCTTCCGATATCGATCGAGGCGGCGATGGTTTTCGTGGTGGCGATGAGCTCGGCCCTGCCGGACCGGTCCGCCATCTCCCCGGTGATGATAAAGGCAAGGAATGCGCACAGAAGGGTGCACAGGAGAATGACGGCCCTGACAACGATCCTCCCCCCCGCGGTTTTGGGGGAAACGGAATCAATCGATGGATCATGGTCTGCGGATTTCATGGTGTCGTACAGGACGTTTTCCCGATGCGGGTTGCACGATGCCGCTCCGTGCACGCGGCAAGGGTCTGCCGGACCCATCTATGCAAGCACGGCTCCGCCGGCCTGTCAACGATTAATTGGAGCCGACAGCTCACGCGGCGGCCCCAGGGTCCATAAAAGAGCTTGCGTATTTTTGCGCGCCGTGGAATATACGCACCGGTCCGGATCATATCATACACCGCGGGCCCCCGTCGCCCGTGAAGCGTCCGCACCGGAGGGATTTCATGAACCAGCTCAGCATGACAAGAAAAATATCCTACGCCATGGGGGGGATGGCCCTGAACCTGGCGAACCTGGCGATCTCCCAGTGGCTCCTGAAGCTCTACGTCCCCAGCAGGACCGCGGCCCTGGTACCGCCGCTCCTCTTCTCGACCTTCTTCCTCATCGGCCGGGCGGTGGACGGCATCACCGAGCCAATCGCCGGATACCTGAGCGACCATTTCCGCTCGCGCCGCGGCAGACGCATCCCCTTCATCATGATCTTCACCCTTCCTGCAGCGACGATCTCGTTCCTTCTCTGGATCCCCCCCTACCCGGGCCAGATGCACTGGTTGAACGCCCTCTGGGTCTTCGCCCTGATACAGCTCTTCTTCATCTGCTGGTCGCTCCTGGCGAATCCCTACCTGGCGCTCCTTCCGGAGATCACCAGCGACCTGAAGGAGCGGGTGAACATCTCCACCCTGCAGGCGCTCTTCATCATGATCGGCACCTTCGTCTTCGCCGCCACCGGCCCCCTGAAGGACGGCGTCGGCTGGATCGGCATAGGCCTGCTGGTGGGGGGCGTCACGGTGATCTCCTTCGTCCCCACGATACTGGCCATTCGGGAGAAGCCCTCGACGGATCGTCAGGTTGCGGCAGGGGAGGGGTCCCCGGCGAACATCTTCAGGTGGGCCGGCACCACCTTTCAGAACAGGGCCTTCCGGTACCTCCTGGCGGCCACCTCCCTCATGTGGTTCTCGCTGAACATCGTCATCCTCATCGTCCCCTTCTGGGTGCAGTACTCCCTGGGGATGGGGGACAAGGACGTGGTGCTGATGATGATCCCCTTCCTGGGCACCAACATACTGGCCTTCTTCCTGTTCAACGCCCTCTCCGGCAAGTTCGGGAAATACCCGGTCTTCATCATCACCCTGGCGTGTGCCGCAGTCACCATGCCCCTCTTCACCCTGGTGGGTATCGTCCCGGGAGCCTTTTTACAGTCGCAGATGGTAATGGCGCTCATCGGGATACCGGTGGCGGGGATCATGATACTGCCGCCGGCGCTCCTCTCGGACGTGATCGACCACGACGAGACGCTCACCGGCAGGAGGCGCGAGGGGATCTACGTGGGGGTGCAGGCCATATTCCAGAAGATATCCATCGGACTCTCCATCGTGGTGTCCACCGCGCTGATGTATTTCGGCGGGACGAACCTGCCCACGGTCACCGGGCTCAAGCTCGTATCGGTCTGCGCCGGCGCCGGCTCGCTCCTGGCCCTGGCGGTCTTCCTCAGGTACCCCATACGGGAGCGCGACGGCAAGGCCTACCTCCTGGAGCGATAGTCAAGGATGCCGGCCAGCTCCTCCTCCCGGGGGAGCCTGTTGTGGCCGGCGATCCACCGCAGGAGCCGCGCCGATGCCGTCTCGGTACGCTTCATGGTCTTCCGGTCGATCCGGTAGAGGCCGAACTTCGGGGCGAACCCCTGGGCCCACTCCCAGTTGTCGGTGAGGCTCCAGTAGGTGTACCCGAAGATTGGGACCCCCTCGTTGATCAGCCGATGCGTCCATGCCAGGTGCTCCAGGATGAACCGCGGACGCCGGTCGTCCCTCTCGTCGGCAAGACCGTTCTCGGCGATGACGAGGGGGACGCCGGGATAGCGCCGGGCGGCCTCGCGGCATACGCGGTAGAGCCCCTCGGGATAGATCTCCCACCCCATGTCGGTGGCCGGGTATTTGTCGCAGACTGTCCGTTTCACGAACCCGGGAGTGAAGGGATCGAAGGAGAGGACCTCCCTTGTGTAGTAATTGACCCCGAGCCAGTCCAGGGTACCCCGATAGAGGCCGCTCTCCTCTCGCACCGAGGGACCCAGGAGCACGTTCACATCGATCCTCCCGGCATGGAGGGCGTCCAGGAACTTCCAGTTGAAGATGTCCTCGGTCTGCCTTTTCACAAGCCGATCCAGGAAAAAGCTCTTCGCCTGATAGTGAAAGAAGAAGTAGATCATCCCCACCCTGGCTTCCGCGCCGGCCCGCTCCTTGATGATCCGGTAGGCCCGTCCGTGGGCGTGGATGAGAATACGGTACACCTCCAGGGCCCTGGCCAGGTCTCGCTGGTTCGGCGGCAGCTCCCCCAGGGCGTAACCGGCCAGGGCGTAGATCTGCGAATCGATCATGGTGCTCCAGTAGTCCACCAGGGGACCGAAGCGCTCGGCGCACCGCGCCACCAGGGCCTCCCACCGCTCCATGAGCCGCGGGTCCTCCCAGCCGCCGCTGTCGGCGGCCCAGAGGGGGAGCGTGAAGTGCCACAGGTTCAGGAACACGGTGAAGTTGCGCTTTCTCATGGCGCGGAGCATCGCCTCGTAGTGCCGCCAGGCCTTCTCATCGTACCGGCCCCGGGACGGCTCGAGCCTGCTCCACTCGACGCCGATGCGGTGCCCCATCAGGCGGTCGCCGAGGCTCCGATCGAAGTCTTCACGGTAGCGGTTGTAGAAATCCGCCGCGCGGCCGCAGCGGTCGCCGTTTTTGATCGGGGACGGCTCCTGCGATTCCCACCTGGCCCAGTCGTTGTTGAGGTTTCCCCCCTCGTGCTGATAGGCGTCCTCGCCGGTGGCCCAGAGAAAGCCCTCGGGGAATTCCTGTCCCGACAGGGGCATCCGACCCGAGGGCGGTATTCCCCTCAGGTTCCCGTAAAGGGATACCCCCGCGATACAAAGCACGATCACTGCACAGGCAATGAGAATATACATGGCCACTTCCTTATGGTGAAGTGAGCCGCGAAACCGCGGCGTGCGGCGATTTCCCTCGGGTATCGGCGGGACCGATACCCGAGGGAATGCAATGTCTCTGCTATCTGTTCTTCGGTATCCGCAGCTGCTGCCCCGGATAGATCATCGTCGGGCGGGTGATCCGGTCACGGTTCGCCTGGAAGATGCGCGACCAGTTCCGGTAATCGCCGGTGACCTTTTCGCTGATGCTGATGAGGGAGTCCTTCACGCCCACCGTGTAGACGCCGTACTCATCGGTCTCCACCAGGACCTGCGTCTCCTTCACCGGCTCCGCCGCTCCCTTTTCCCTCCCCGCCGGGGGCTCCGGCTCCTGCACCTCACCAACGGCCTTCTCCGCGATTGTGCCGGTATCCGCCGGCTGCATCTGCTGTTCCCTCTTGGGAATCGCCTTCTCGCCGCCGCCACGGGTGAGAAAATCGAGGCTCAGCCTTTTCCGGGCCACCAGCACGATGAGTATCACGCCGAGGAGTATGATGATGAAGATCAGGAATTTCCCGAAGGACCGTTTTTTTACCGGCGCGGTCATTGCGGGCCGCTCCTCCCTCATGGTCACACCCCGCTCGGGAGGAGTGATTGCCGCCAGGCGCTCCTGGGAGGAGGGCCTGCGCACCGGCGCTGCCGGTTTCGGCCTTGCCTTTGCCGCCGGTTTCGGCCTTGCCTTTGCCGCCGGTTTCGGCCTTGCCTTTGCCGCCGGTTTCGGCTTTGCCTTTGCCGCCGGTTTCGGGGCCGCTTTCTTCCCTGCCCCCTTCAGGGCCGCCCATCGGCGAATCTCTGTCCTGAACCAGGAATCAGCCTCCTTGGTGAAATCGAAGTTGTCCCTGATATAGCTCATGGTGCGCTTTTCGATATCCGAATAGACACCCGCGTCCCTCACGATGGCGAAGATCCTCTTCGCGTCATTCATGGATATCCGCCCGTCGCCGCGCCCCTTCACCGCCGATTCCGCGGATCCCAGGAGCCTCGCATCGTAGTCCTTCCCCTTTATCTTTTTGTAATACCCGGCCATACCATTCTCCTTCTGACTGGTTTTAGTATCAGATTTGTCGCGCAGCAACCACTTCTGCGGCCCCGGGAAGAAATCCATGCTCCCAGCGGAACATTGCACAATCTCCCATCCCGCCATGGGGGACGCGATAGGACATTTCAGCTTCGCAACAAATCCTTTATATATAGTATACTGCGAAGAAGGAACAATTTCCATACTGCCGCTCCCCTCCGCGTTGTGCGCCCCGTCTCTCCGGGGCATGACCATCACCTCTTGTGTGTTACTACAGATGACCGGGCATGTCAACATATTAATACAACGCCAGGGCCCGCAGATCACCCCGCGGTGAGACGGATACGAATAACGAAGAATTTCGGTAATGAGCGGAAGGGGAGGCCATCACCATCGGCGTGCGGGGCGCCTAACAGCCCCTGTTACCGGGGCTTGTACATGATGAAAAGGTGGTTGAAGCCGCGGAGGTAGAAATTCCCCTCCTCTGCGGCCCTGCGATAGTTACCCATCTTCAGCGTGCGGTTATGGCGCACCACGGCCACATGATCCACCGGCTCAAAGCGGCCGCAGAGCATTTCGAAGAGGCGGAGTCCCATGGGGACGAATCCCTTCTTCTTACTGTAGTAATCGGACACGTAGAGCGCCATGTAGCGCTTCGGTTTCAGGACGCGGTGGATCTCCCGAATCACCAGATCCATGGCCTCGAAGTAGGCGGGGTCCTGGGCCGGGAGTCTGCCTATGCAGTCAGCCTCGTCGGAATATCTGATGTTGTCGCCGTAGGGGGGGTCGATGAAGACGAAGTCGGCCTTCCCCCGCTCCAGCGGGAGGTGCCTTGCATCGGCCCTGAGAATGTCGCCTCTGTAGGGATGGATATCGTAGCCCAGAGGCCTCCGGTTCAGGTCCCGGCAGACGTCGATGGTGGTACCGCTGCCGCACATGGGGTCCACCACCAGATCCCCCTCTCCGGTGTACTTCACCAGGAGGTTCCAGATCACGTAGGAGGGGGTGGCCCCGGGATAGTTCTGGTCCCCTTGGGCGCCGTCCCTGCCGTAGTTCTGGGAGGGGTAATCCCAGAGGGAGGTTACCTGCGGTGTCAGTTTCGGCTTCGGCATGGGCCCATTGTCTCCTCGCTGCAGGTTTTCACGAAACGCAGTTCCCACCACTCGCCGGCATCGTCCCTGAAGCCCTCCATGGTCTTTGGCTTCGCGCCCCTCCGCTCGAAGAAGAGCTCGAGACAGCGAGGGTTCGTGAAGGGGCGAAGCACCCCGCCATGGAGGTCCACCGTCCCGTAGACGTTCAGGCCGATCGCTTCCTGCGGGAGCGCACCGCGGAGTATGCGGCAGATTCTGCAGTGGAAGACGTGCCCCCAGCCGTGACCGATAGAATACCGGCAGCTGGCCTGCACCGCCAGTCTCATGGGGGCGCGGTGTGCCGCGCGACAGTCAGGGGAGCCCCACGGAAGGATGATGGTGACGATGACGGCGATGAGAGCCGCGGTTTTCCCCACAATTGCTCCTCGTCTGTTCACAATACGGCCCATCGATCTGACGAACATCAGTGCCGCCTCCAGGATTGCCCCCCTGCGAAGCCGGGGAATCGTGACGATACCTTCCCCCCTCTTGGACCATCAGTCCAGCTTTTTTTTACTGCTCTCCCGAATCAACGCCATGGCAGGCACCAGCGCACCAATGAGGCCACGGGGAAAAGGGTTAATCGAATTATCCGGGTGTAATCGCTCCCCTTCCCGGGGTGAGCGGGATTGTCATGACCTGCGGCATCATCCCGCTCGATCATGCGATCAGGAAACCCCTGACGCAGAGGATCTCACCGGGGCATTCGACGGTGAGACGCCCAGAAACTCCCCTCGCCTCTTTAAACGAAATGAGCGGTCACAGGAAGAGGTCAGAGCCTTAGAGACATAATATTGCTCGGGATGCTCTAATTTTTTAAACCGGCACTATGCAGTGTGGACTCTATGGATGTCGAAATTGAACCGCCTTATCTGGACAAAACATTTGAAAGTACACATATATCAACTAATCAACGGGAGACGATGACACAAATATAACAATGGTCGCAACCGAGCAGTGCTCTGGCCCCGAAATCAGCAGCTAGAGGGGAGAAGATGATACAGAAAAAGTCTTGCAATTTCAGGCGTATTAGTGGATATTCAGCTTTACATGAGAGTCTGATAGGGATCCGCATAATACGGTCGGCTTTATTTAAGCAGGGGAGTCTCATCACAGTCCCTGCACAATTCCCGAATTGTTGATTATGTAAATAAAGCGGGGATAAGTGTCGATTTAAAAATGAATCCCGAAGGGCTCTTCAGGCCGGAATGTTCCGGCATCTAATACTACTTTTTAATTCGGAGGCTTTCATGAAAAAATTCGCATCAGTACTCGCTCTCGTCTTCACCCTTTTCGCAACGGCATCCTTTGCCGGCGATATGATGAAGAGAAACGTAGGATGCGGCATGGGCTCGATCTGGTTTGCCGATAAGGAAGGGCTGCTCTTCCATCTGCTGGCAACGACATCTAACGGCTATTCCCAGACCTTCGGAATCTCGTCCGGGACCAGCGGTTGCACCCAGTTCAACGGCATCGTCTTCAACAGCAGGATGGAAAGCTATGTGGCCCAGAATCTCGACAATCTGGCGACCGACATGGCACGCGGAGACGGCGAATACGTGCAGACACTGGCGGTGCTCATGGAGGTTCCAGTCGAGCAGAGGACAAGCTTCTATTCCGTGCTGCAGCAGAATTTTTCAAGAATCTACACCTCCCCGGAGATTCAGGCCCCGGAAGTAGTGAGGAATATCTCTTCCGTGGTCCAGTAGGCGGATAGCTCTTTCTGCCTGACTGAATCGAGCTTTGAACAGACAAAGGTACACATGGCAATACAGGCAGCTTTTGCTGCCTGTATTTTTTTTCCTGCTGACAATTCTGTCTGCCATCCCCTTCCAGCGGATCAGGGCGCAGGACACGGCCGGTCAGACCGACCAGGCCATCCCCACGGCAGAGCACTATCTGCGGAAGGCAAGGGAGCTGAGGCTCCATGAGGAGCGATACTGGAACGTGCTCGTGCACTACCAGAAGGGGATCTGCGGCACAAAGAGCCTCATCGACGACCCGGATTTTTTCCTGGCGAAAAACGGAAAGACCAATCCCTGGGCGGAGCTGGAGGCCACCATCAGGTTTCTCTGCGCGGACAAAGGCGGCGATGCGCCCGCGTGCCGGTTCCCGGGCCGGGCCGCATGGTTGAACGAGAGGCTGGGTGACCCGGGGGTGACGCCCCCCTTCCGGAGCTGCGCCAAGGTCGATGAAACCATGGCGAGGATCAAGCCCTCTTCCATGGCGTTGATCTTTCCGGTGGGATTCATGGGAAGCCCGGCCTCCATGTACGGTCACACATTCCTCATCGTGGAGAGCGAGGGGAAGAGCAGGCTCATGTCCTTCGCGGTCAACTACCAGGCACACGCGCTGGACAAGTTCGGGTTCATCTTCGCCTTCAAGGGGCTCTTCGGATTCTACGAGGGATACTACGACGTGCTCCCCTATTACGAGAAGGTGAAGGAATACAGCGATCTGGACAAGAGGGACATATGGGAGTACCCGCTCAACCTGGACAGGAAGGAGATCTCCAGGTTCATGAACCACCTCTTCGAGATGAACAACATCCACTCGGACTACTACTTCCTGGACGAGAACTGCTCGTACAACCTGCTTTTCATGCTGGAGGCGGCGCGGCCGTCGGTGAACCTGACAGACCGCTTCGGCCCCTTCATCACACCGGTGGATACCACGCGGGCCGTCATCGACTCAGGCCTCACCGAAAAGCCCCTCTTCAGGCCGTCGAAGCTATCAAAGCTGCGGCATCTCTCCTCGAGGCTCGATGCCGGGGAGATCAGGCTCGTGCGGGAGATGGCCGGAGGCCGAGTGAACCCGGATACCATCGGGCAACTGCCCCTGCCGGTGGATAAAAAAATCGCCGTGGCGGACCTGTTGTGCGAGTACCTGCAGTTCTCCTACATCGACGGCGACATTTCCCAGAAGCAGTACGCGCAGATGATCATCCCGGCCCTGAGGGCCAGGAGTTCCCTCGGCCCGCCCTCTGAGGAAACGGCCGACATGACGGTACCGCCCCAGCCCGAGGCCGGCCACCTCCCCTACCGCATCAGCGCCTACGGCACCCTTCGGATCGAGAACGGCACCTACTCGCCCATCGTCCATATCACCTGGCGCCCCACGTGCCACAGGCTCATCGACAGAGACGAGGGGTACAACCCGGGCTCCGAGATCGTCTTCATCAACTTCGACTTTCGCTACAACACGAGGACCGAGCGGTTTTCCATTCACCGGATCGACCTGGTGGACATGGCCTCGCTCAACCCCATCACCTGGTATTCGCTCGCCCTCTCCTGGAGGATCAAGACCGGCTTCATCGAAAAGTTTGGAAACGACGGGGACGAACATCTCCTCTACGATTTCGACACCGCCTTCGGACTCTCGGCGGAACTCCCGCTCCTGGGCCTCACGTACGGGATGATAGAGCTCGTTGCCGATATCGGCCCATCCAGGGAGCACTGGGTGAACGGTGCGGCCGGGGCCACTGCGGGATTCGTGCAGCGGGTGGCGTCGTTTCTGAAGATACACTACTCGGCGCGCTGCGTCTATTACTGCATCACCGAGAGGAATCTGCTCCTGGAGACATCGTGCCAGCACAACCTGATCATCACCGCGAACACCGGCATACTGGGGGAATTCACCTATCGATACCTGTATTACCCCTTCAGGCGGGAGAGGATGCAGGACATGTACGAAGCCACCCTCGCCGGGTACGTTTTCTTCTAGGCAGGGGGGCCCGGGAATGGCACCATGGACATCAGGATGCGCCGGGTACACCGCTCCGGCCCCGGTTTTTTTCCTGAGCACCGAGGGGAATGCCCATTGTGAAGCGTAACCTTACAATCATCGTCCTGGGATTCTGCATAGCGGTCTCGACCTCCTGCGTCTCCACATGGCTCTATTTCCCCACCAGCGAAATCCGCCACACTCCGGACGAGGCGGGCATGCCATACGAGGACCTGTACATCCAATCGACCGGAGGGATACGGATCAACGCCTGGTGGGTCCCCGCCAGGGATGCGCGCTATACGATACTCCTGTGCCATGGAAACGGCGGCAATATATCCCACAGAATCGGGAAAATAGAGATCCTGCACGGCCAGGGATTCAACGTCTTCATCTTCGATTACCGGGGATACGGCCGAAGCGACGGCACCCCCTCGGAGCAGGGGCTCTACGATGACGCTGCATGCGCATGGAAGCACCTCACCGTCGTAATGAAGCACCCCCCCTCGTCCGTGATTGTGTGGGGGACATCGCTCGGCGGGAGCGTCGCCGCCAGGCTGGCATCCACAACGGCACCCCGGGCCCTAGTGCTGGAATCAGCCTTCCACTCGCTTGCGGAGGTGACGCATCATCATATGCCCATCTATCCCCAGCGGCTCTGCCTGAACAATGTCTACAACACCTACCGGAGCCTCGAAAACGTGCGATCACCGGTGCTGGTGATTCATAGCAGGGAAGACACGACCATCCCCTACGATCAGGGCCTCCGCCTCTTCGAGGCCGCTCCCGGGCCGAAACGCTTTATGGAGATACTGGGCTCCCACAACAAGGGTTTTTTTGACTCGCGGGAGACTGTCTGTGCGGGGCTGTGGGATTTTCTCAGATCCACTAGGTAACCGGAGGCACCGATGAAAAAGTACCTGTGCATCACCATACTCCTCGCCGGCATCACGCTTCTCATCGCGCAGGAGCTCACCGTGGAGCCGCCGTACCAGGCCCTGAAGCTCCTTGGGGACAGCACCGCGGAGGGATGCCCCGCCTGCGCCGCAGACATGCAGAAGCGGGCCTTCAAAATCATCAATTCACAATTTCCCGCGGGCAGGACCATCGAGATATCCCGCGGCATCACCCTGGTGAGAAGCCGGGATTGCGCCGACGGCGAGCTGCTGCTCTCATCGTATCTGGAGCGCAGGGTGCTGCGGGAAGACCAGGACAGAGGGAAGGTCTACGCCCCGCTCCTGACCTTCTTTTTTCACACTTCCCGTCATCACCTGGCCGGAACCGGAGAGGAGTACCGCACGCAGGACGACATAGAGAAGACCTACGGCGGCCCGGAAGAACACTCAATACGGTACTTCACGGGAAGGCTGGAGATCATTCCATGCAACTACTGCGACGGCACGACCTCACTGTTTTTCCAGAGACAGAACAGGCTCCAGATCCAATGCCGCATCCTGGAACTGAGGAGTGTGGACTCACAATGATCAACCCTGCCTTATCGGGCTTGGGTTTATTGACACATGGGGCGAGGAATTGGGGTCAGAGCTTCAGTGACATAATATTAGAATATCGCATCCTTTCTTAATTCTCTCATACATATGCGGCGCAAGGCCGGAATTATCGTACCGCTGATTGTTCTTCGGTATTTAAATCTGAAGGATCAATAGTGGTCAGAGCCTTGGCGACATAATCATTAAAGTCCGAGCATCCTCTAAATTGAAATCAATCTCAAGCCCCTACACCGTGTCCTTTAACCAACTGAGGTCAGAGCTTTGGAGACATAACATGATTACAATCGGCTGTCAACCACGGAATCCCGACCCTACAAACCCCAATCACCAACAGAAAAAAACCTCTGGATTGGATGATTTCTGATCCATTCTTTGTTTATTTCACAAATTTTAAGTATTTTAAAATAATCTTTATTTCTAATGATTCTAGGGTTATCTGAATGACAGCACGACAGAATAAACCTCCCGGCAAGAACACACATCAGATCGGAGAGGAGGCGCATATGCACAGGAATTCAGGCCATCGAACAAAACAGACGGGTCCCGCCATGAATGCACCTGTCCAGAGGAAGAAGGGCAAATACGATAGCGGTATCACCATCTACCATAACCCGGCCACGGGACAGGAACTGGGGCGGGAACCCAATACCGACCTCTCCCGGATGGCAGAATTCATGGCCCAGGCAAGGAGCGCTCAAAAAATCTGGGCGGCGCGGAGCTTTCGGGAAAGAAAAAGAATCATCCTGAAGATACGCGACTATATCCTCGCCAATACCGATGAAATCGTCAACACCGTGAGCCGAAACTCCGGCAAGACCAGGATCGACGCCATGGCCACGGAGGTGATCCCCAGCGTCCTTTCGGTCCGTTGGTACGCCACCCACGCACGACGGGTACTGAGGCCCCGCAGGCCGGCCCCATCGAGCATCATCTTCATCAACAAGCGAAACGAGATCAGGAGACATCCCCTGGGCGTTGTGGGGATCATCAGTCCCTGGAATTATCCCCTTTCGATACCCTTCGGCGAGGTGATCATGGCCCTCGTGGCGGGAAACGCCGTGTTGCTGAAGGTCTCTGCCGCCACCACCCTTGTGGGACTGGAGATAAAAAAAATCCTTGCGGGCGCCGGGCTGCCGGATGGCCTGTTCCGCCTGCTGATCGGTCCCGGCGGCAGGGTGCTGGAGGCCATGCTGGCGAACGGCATCGACAAGCTCTTTTTTACGGGATCCACCGCCACCGGCAGGGAGGTCATGGAAAAGGCGGCGGCGCATCTCACACCGGTTTCGCTCGAGCTGGGAGGAAAGGACGGCATGATCGTGCTGGCCGATGCGGACCTGGAGCGGGCAACCAATGGCGCCGCCTGGGCCGGCTACCAGAACGCGGGCCAATCCTGCGGAATCGTGGAGCGAGTCTACGTACAGGAGACAGTCTACGATCGTTTTGTCGATCTCTTGGCAAGGAAGACCGAGGCCATCCGCTTCGGCGTTGATACGGACTTCAATACCGAGATGGGGTCCATGACCACCCCAGAGCAATGGAAGATCGTGGAGCGGCAGGTCAGGGACGCACTGGACAGGGGGGCCCGTATCGTTGCGAGGTCCGGCCGCGGCGTCGCATCAAAGGGGATATTCCATGCCCCACTCCTGCTGGCGGATATGAACCACGGCATGAGAATCATGCGAGAGGAGACCTTCGGGCCGGTCATCCCGCTGATGAGATTCGGGACCATCGACGAGGCAGTGCGCATGGCCAACGATTCGCCCATGGGTCTCACCGCTTCAGTCTGGACGAGGAATACACGACTCGGGAAAAAAATCGCGCACCGGATCGAGGCCGGCGTCGTCACCATCAACGACCATCTCTACACCCACGGCCAGCCGGAAACACCATGGAGCGGCTGGAAGCGCTCTGGCATTGGCGCCACTCATTCCGCCCTGGGGCTCCTGGAGATGACACGGCCGAAGCTGGTGAACTGGGACATCCTCCCGTTGCGGAGAAATGTCTGGTGGTTTCCTTACGACAGGATCACCTACGATCGACTGAAGGACACGCTCCGTATGGCGTTCCCCCGCTCGCCGGGAGATCTTCTGCGGGGGGGCGTCAGGGTTCTGCTCTTCATGATCAGGAAAATGCTCTCCCCCTGGAGGCCGTAAAAAAACCAAGGGGGGTCAGTGCCTCAGCGACATAATGCAGGGTGCTACAAGCACATCCTCAGTCTTCTGCAAATCCCAGGCCCTGACCACTCATAAAAGCTCTTATGGGACCAACCGGGGCCAGAGCCATGTGACCCGCGACCAATGGCTAACGACAGAGCAATGCCACTGCGCTCCGCGGATTCGCCAGGTACTGATCCTGGGGATTCAGCGCCACCTCGCTCCCCGCCGCCAGAAAATCATCACCCGCCGGGAGGCTCGTATCGGCCACCCTGTACCATGATGTCCCGGGAAGGGGCTGCGGCAGCTTCATGAACTGCATACAGTGATCGGGGTTGAAGACGATAAAAAGAAGATAGTCGCCCAGCTCGGACCTGCTCTCGCTCCCGTCCAGCAGGTAGCCCACCACCCTGAGGTCCGGATCATCCCACCAGATGCTGCCGCCGTCACGCCCGAACCAGGAGATATCGGGCACGAGGTTCCCGTCGTTGTCGATGCCGGAGAAGTACTTGGTCCGCTGGAGCACGGAGTACCGCCTCCTGAAGGCAATGGCCCGCTTGGTGAACTCCAGCATCTCTGCATTCGTCTTCACCAGGGACCAGTCGAACCAGCTGATAGCGTTGTCCTGACAGTAGGCGTTGTTGTTCCCCCCCTGGGACCTGAGGACCTCGTCCCCCCCCAGGATCATGGGTATCCCCACCGAGAAGAGGAGCGCGCAGAGCAGATTCTTCGCCTGCTGTTTTCTCAGCGCAACCACTGCGGGGTCATCGCTTTCACCCTCGACGCCGCAGTTCCAGGAGTAGTTCTCGTTCGTGCCGTCGCTGTTGTTCTCCTGATTCGCCTCGTTGTGCTTCCAGTTGTAGGAGACCAGATCCTTCAGGGTGAAACCGTCATGGCAGGTGACGAAGTTGACGCTGTTGTACGCGGACCTCCCGTCGTCGCCGTAGAGGTCGGCGGATCCGGTGAGGCGCCATCCCAGCTCGCGCACCTGGCCGGGGTCCCCCTTTACGAAGCGGCGCACCGTGTCCCGGAACCGGCCGTTCCACTCCGCCCAGTCCACCGGGAAATTGCCCGCCTGGTAGGTGCCGATGTCCCAGGGCTCGGCGATGAGCTTCACCCTCGAGAGCACCGGATCCTGCGATACCGCGTCGAAGAATGAGGCGGAATTACGGAAGGAGCCCTCCTCGCGTCCCAGCACCGACGCCAGATCGAAACGAAAGCCGTCCACGTGCATCGCCTCGACCCAGTAGCGCAGCGAATCCATGACGAAGCGTATCACCGGGGCGTTCCCCAGGTTGAGGCTGTTGCCGCAACCGGTATAGTTCATGTAGTAGCGCCGGGATTCTCCGCCGGGGCCGGTGAGGATGTAGTAGGTGGGGTTGTCGATCCCCTTGAAGGAGATGGTCGGCCCCATCTCGTTCCCCTCGCCGGTATGGTTGTACACCACGTCCAGTATCACCTCGATCCCCGCCCGGTGAAGCTCCCTCACCATCGTCTTGAACTCCTCCACCTGGCAGCCCGGGTAGGAACCGGTGCCGTAGGACGACTCGGGCGCGAAGAAGCCGACAGTGTTGTACCCCCAGTAGTTGGTGAGCCCCTTGGCGGTGATGAAATCCTCCGTGTAATACTCGTGAACCGGAAGGAGCTCAACGGCGTTCACACCGAGATCCTTCAGGTACGGAATCTTCTCGATGAACCCCAGGTAGGTGCCGGGATGTTGCACCCCCGAGCCGGCGCCCGCGGTGAAGCCCTTCACATGGACCTCGTATATCACCAGTTTCTCGAAGGGAATGTCCGGATGCCGGTCACCCTTCCAGTCGAACTGGTCGTCCACGACGATGCTCTTCGGGATAACGGCGGTGTTGTCCCGTACATCAATAGAGAGGTCTCTCGCCCCGGACAATACGTCGTAGGCCAGGAGGAGGTTGTCGGTGTTCACCGCCTTGCCGGTGATCGCCTTGGCGTAGGGATCCAGCAGTAGCCGGTAGGTACTGAAGCGCAGGCCGCGTGATGGATTGTATTCGCCCGCGGCCTTGAATCCGTAGAGCTGGCCCGCCTTCAGGCCGTGCACGAAGACGTGCCAGATGTACCTTGTGCGCTGCTCCATGCGGATTATGTCGGTCGGGTCCGCCTCCGGCCTGTCGAAGAGAAGCAGGTACACCTCGCCGGCGCTCTGGGAATAGATTGCGAAATTCACCCCCTCTCCGGTGAGGACGGCTCCCATGGGGTAGAACTTCCCGGCCGACACCTTTCTCCTGGTGGAATGCTTCAGCTCATAGCCCATATGCACCTTCCCGAAAACGCAGAGTGCCGTACATCATACCCGGTATGCGGGGAAATGCAACACTTTTAACTGCCCCGCATCGGCCGGCCCATGCCTGAAAACCGATAAAGTACTTGAAAGGCTGTGCCTGGCATGGCATACAGGCCCTTTCAAGAACACATTGAGACCGGAAGGAGGTGCGCATGAACCTGTACGTTCTTGACCTGACCGTCCTGGGAAACACCGTCGGCCGGTACTGCATCGCCGCGGCCGCCGGCATCGCCGGCATTGCCCTGGTGAAGGTATTCCAGGTGATCCTGCTCCGCCGGCTGAGGAAGTGGGCGGCGAAGAACCAGAGGATCATCGATCCACGGCTGGTCCGCGGCTTTGAGAAGGCCATCATCCCCTTCCTCTACGCCGCATCGCTCTACTACTCGGCCGTCTCCTTCCTGACGATGTCCGAGCGTGTCGCGCGGTGGGCCTTTACTGCCTTCATCGCCCTGTCGACGATCCTGGCTGTCCGCCTGGCCTCGTCGCTGATCAGACTGGCGGTGGAGCGCTACTGGGAGCGCAAGTATCCTGACGAGGCGGAGGGGGAGCGAAGGAGCATACGCGGCGTCTCGTCCCTCATCAACCTTCTCGTGTGGTCCGTGGGCGCCATATTCCTTCTGGACAACCTGGGATTCAGGATCTCCGCCGTGGTGGCCGGGCTCGGCATCGGGGGCATCGCCGTCGCCCTGGCCGGCCAGACCATCCTGGGCGATCTCTTCAATTACTTCGTCATTCTCTTCGACCAGCCCTTCCAGGTGGGCGACTTCATCGTAGTGGACGGCAAGATGGGCATAGTGGACCGCATCGGCATCAAGACCACCAGGATCCACAGCCTGAGCGGGGAGCAGATCGTCCTGTCCAACACCGACCTCACCGGATCCAGAATCCACAACTACCGCAAGATGGAGAAGCGCCGCGTCGAATTCTCCTTCGGCGTCCTCTACCGCACCCCCCCCGAGGTGCTGGAGCGGATACCGGGCGTGATCAGGGAGATCATCGAAGCGATACCTGTTGCGGAGTTCGACAGGGCGCACTTCCACGCCTTCGGCGACTCGAGCCTGGACTTCCGCGTCGTCTACTTCGTCGGGAGCCCCGAGTACACGGTGTACATGGATACACAGCAGACCATCAACCTGGCGCTGATGCGCTCCTTCAGGGACATGGGCGTGGACTTCGCCTACCCGACCCGTACGATATACATGGAGAAATGAGACCCCGCTTAGGGGAGGTAGCTCTCGATGCAGGACTTCCACCGGAGATAGCCGGCGCCGTTCAGGTGCACGCCGTCGTAGGTGAGGTCTTCGCGCAGGTTCCCGTCGCCGTCGGAAAAGGCCTCGTGCAGGTCGATGAAGGCGACGTGCGCACCCGACTCCTGCGCCAGGGACATCAGACCGGCGTTCACTCTGACGATGGCTGCGGGGTCGATCTTCACGCGAGAGGGGATTATCGGCAGGACGCTCTGGATGTAGATGCTGCTGCGGGGCGACTGCGACCGGAGCCTCTCCAGCAGTTTCCGGTAGTCCCTGAGTACGTCATCCGGATCCTTTTTGATGCCCAGATCATTGATCCCCGCCATGATGAAGATACTCTCCGGCGCCAGGCGCGCCACCTCATCCGCCCGCTCGAACATGCCCGCCACGATGTCCCCCGCGATCCCCCGGTTCACGACGCCACGGCCGCCGAAGAGCTCGGTGAGCTCGCACCGGGAGGTGATGCTGTCGCCGATGAAGACAGTCCGTACTTCCTGCCGTGGGAGCGAGCGGAAGAGGTCCCTCCGCACCATATACTCCGTGGTCATGAACGGGACGATCATCCGCCGGTGCCTCCCGGTGGCGAAATAATACGCCCACAGCGAGATGAACACCGTGTTCACCAGGAGGGAGGAGATCAGCAGTATCCTGAGACATTTCTTCATGGGATGATTCTTCACCTCCTTAGTTGACAATGCAAGCAAAAAAAGAAGCGCCGCCGGGAATCGGCATGGAACAGGAAAACAGCTTGACACCGCTCGATAATAACGGCAGGAAACGCCTGCGTCCCGCAGGGAAGATGTGCAAGTCCCCGGGGCCGGACGATTCGACGGCGGAGAGTATTAATGGAGAAATCCCCGGACTTCCGGAAGCTCACTGACCGCTGCCTGGAGTTGACCGCGGCCCTGGGGATACCGATCCGCCCCTTCAGAATGGTCTTCGGCGGGGGGGCCACCGATGCGGCGGAAAGCTGGAGGGCGGGCATCCCCTCGACGACCATCATCGCCCTCCCCACCACGGTGGCGAGGAAGGGGATGGTGTACCACACGAAGAAGGATACCGTCGACCACATCGAACCGGAGGTGGTGACCGCCTGCCTACGGATCGTCTGGGAATACATCCTGAGTATTGACAGAGGGTAGAAGAACGTGCCGATTCCCGCTCCCCTGGGGGATCAGGAATCGACGTTGATCATTCAGTGTGTATGTGTATCGTCGGCCGGCAGTATATCTGTGGCTGCCGGCGTTTGCCGGGAAGCGTTCTTAGTACCTGGGGCCCCTGCGAGGACGATCCGTTTTCGGTTTCGCTTCGTTCACCTTGATCTTTCTTCCATCAATCTCCTTGCCGTCCAGCTGCTTGATCGCCTCTTCACCTTCAGCCTGATTGGCCATCTCGACGAAACCGAAACCCTTCGATCTTCCCGTATCCCTGTCGATTATAATCTTGCTCTCCGTAACCGCGCCGAATGGAGAAAACAGCTTCTCCAGATCCTTGTCGTTTAAACCATACGACAGATTCCCCACATAAATGTTCATGAAATTCCTCTCCTTGCATACACGCATTGTATCTTGATGCTGGTGCGTCAGTCTAATATATAAAAACTTTCGCGTCAAGGTCAATTTTGTGTTCAATTGGCATGAGGTGGTAAAAAAAGTGCACTCCCCCCGGGGTCGGAAGGGGTGCTGAATACCCGAAAACGGTCGTCGGTGCAGTACATCCTCAGGAGGTCCCGGGCCGAAAAACAGGCCCCCGCCGGCGTCTCCCCCCTCGCTGATGAAGTGACTCCCTTCCAGGAGGCACAGCATCCGTCTCATCCCGCGGATCGCCTTCATCGCTCCGGCCGGAACGGTGCAGGTCGATAGGACCGCAGCCTCCATGGCGGCAATCTCCGCAATCCCTGACGGCACCTTCATACAAGGCCTCGGCGCACGGTGAACTCCCCGAGGTATCGATGCATGCAGGGCAGGTCCCGCATTCTCCGCCCCCTTGCGGGATACCCCTTTTCCGCGGAGTGAGCCCTACCGTGTTCCTCTGCCGCGGCCCAGCCGCCTCCTGCACCACTCCTCGTACTCGCCGCAGAGCCTCAGGTACTCCTCCGGCGACACCACCGGCCGGCTGATCCTCTCCAGCAGGGCCTGCGGCACGGACCCGGTCCTGCCCAGCTCCCGTCCCGCCTCACGCACCAGGGCGCACCGGGGCTCCAGGAGGCCCGGCTCCATCTGTAGGGCGATGGAGCCCGGCACCAGGATTTCCGCCGCGAGCTCCGAGCCGAAGTTGTAGGCCTGGGCGCGCAGGGTTGCCGAGAGGGGGGCGAAGTTCTCCATCTCCGGGAAGCCGCAGGCCGAGACGAGGACGAACCTGGCGGGCATCCGCCAGGTGAAGGAGTGCCGGAACCGTCCCCGCCCGTCCCTGTGAACGAAGGGCTCCATGGCGCAGATGCAGCGGTCGAAGAGCGCCTTCATGCGCGACGACATGGAATCGGTGTAGAGGGGCGTGCCGGCGACGAGGATGTCCGATGATTTCAGCGCCTCGTGGATCCGCGCCATGCCGTCAGCCAGGGAGCAGACCCCCGGGTGTGCGTGCATGCAGGAGAAGCAGGAGGCGCAGTGGCCGATCTCCATGTCTCTGAGAACAAAGGATCGCACATGGCACCCGCCGTCGCCGAGCCCCGCCTCGAGCGATGCCAGCAGCCTGCCGGTGATCCCCCCTCCGCCCCTGGCGCTGCCGTTCAGTGAGACCGCCTTCATCGTCGCTCCCCCTCATCGTACCCCGCATGGACATTCAATGCGCACGGAAGCACGGCGGTGTCAACGAGAATTCGAGCGGGTCATCATGCGGGGAGAGAGTGGATCGGCGGCGGGAAGGCATGGAAGGCGTTCATCTCTTCTTTCCCCTGCCGGCGGGGGATGTCTTCTCCTTCACGTACTGGCTCACGTAATACTCGACCCTTTCCAGCAGGGCGTCGGCGGCCTCGATCTCATCGGCGCTGATGTTTCTGAGGAGCAAAATCAACCTGTTGTTCATATCCTGATGGTACTGTTGATGTCCCCGGTAGGCAATCTCCCTATCATTTCATCGAGGTGATGACATGCCCCGGCGGATGCATCAACGGCGGGGGGCAGCCGATAGATCCCGACAAATCGTTTGTAGTGTGATTACTGACAGACGAAGCCATATCATGAGTATGCGTTAAACAGGAGATATCATGAAAGTCAATGACGGGATGACCAGAAGGGGTTTTATAAAGCTTGCGGCGGTGGCCAGCGGGATTCTGCTCACACAACTGAATTTCATAAAGAGGGCGTATGCATACATTTCGGTCAAGGCGGAGCGGACCAGGGGCACCTACGACCAGGATGCGGCCATGGCGCTGCGAAAATCCCGGGACAATCCGGAGATACAGCAGATCTAACGGGACTTCCTGGGCGAGCCGAATTCGCACAGGGCCCACCAGCTGCTGCATACCCGTTATACTGACCGTTCCGCACGACTGAACGGGCTCCGCGCGCGGGGGATACGGCTGGCCCTTTGAGGCTGCGGTGCCGGAGCGGGAGCCCCTCAGGCGGAAGGATGCATGGAGGCTCCCGGGGGGGAGAGGGGTTCTCATCCCCCGCATACTGCACAATCGTCATATGCCGCGCCGTTCCGGCGTCGGTCACTCAATGCTTATGATCGTGCTGCTCCTTTTCGTGCATTGAATGGGCGTGCTCATGCCCCCCGTGCTCACCATCATGGGTGTGGCTGTGCAGGCTCGCGTCCGCCTGGTGCTCATGGGGATGCCGGTGGGCGTGCAGGTGCTCGTGATTGTGCCGGTGCTCGTGTTCGTGTTCGTGGGTCTCGCCGCCGTGCGTATGGGGATGGGAGTGCACGTGCGTGTGATCATGGGAATGAAGGTGCTCGTGTTCATGATTACCCTGCATGTGGCATACCTCTCTTTTATTGCTTGTTGGATATAATATACCGTCTCGTCGGGGATGAATCAACTCCCGTGACGCATCATCCGGCATGCCGGCCGGCCCGTCACCGGAGGCTCCGCAGCGCCGCCCCCCTGGCGTGGATGAGGGTGGAGTCGTAGAGCCTGCAGGAGTGCTCCTTTACCAGGAGGCCTATCTCCGTGCACCCCAGTATGATCCCCTGGGCCCCCCGCTCTACCAGGCCGTCGATGACGGAGAGATAGTAATCCCTGGACTCGTCACTGCCGATCCCCGCCACCAGCTCCCGGTAGATGATGTCATGCACCCCCCGGCGCCCCTCCTCGTCCGGCACCAGGACCTCCAGCCCGTAGCGCGCCCGTATTCGCTCCACGTAGAAGCGCCCCTCCATGGTGAACCTGGTGCCCAGGAGGCCCACCGTGGCGATGCCGTCGCCGCGCACCGTTTCGCCGGTGACGTCGACGATGTGCAGCAGGGGTATCCCGGTCTCCTCCTCGAAGGAGTCCATCACCATGTGCATGGTGTTGGTGCAGAGGACGATGAAATCCGCCCCTGCATTGAACAGCAGCCTCCCCGCCTCGTACATCCGCTCCTTGAGGGCCGGCCATTCGCCGGCGTGCTGCAGCTCCTCGATCTCCTGGAAATCGAAGGAGTAGAGGAGGCACCGCGACGAATGGTTCTCCCCCAGGGCGTCCCGTATCTCCCGGTTGATGATACCGTAGTAGAGGGCCGAGGATTCCCAGCTCATGCCGCCGATCAGTCCAATGGTCTTCATGGTCATTTCACCATACCGGCCGCTTCCCTGTCCCCCGGCCGCCCCATCCCGGGAGGGGACCCTCCGGGTTTTGTTATTGCACGGCTCAATACAACAGCGCCCCCGCCGCCTTGCCCGGCAGTGCCAGGAGGCCTATGCCCCCGGTGAACAGCACCATGCAGAGCGAATAGAACAGGCGCCGCGGCAGCGGCGGCCGCTTCGACTCCGGTGCGATTACAAAAACGAAAAAGCACCCCATGCCGGAGAGCAGGGCCCCCAGGGCCAGCATCGCCCAGACGGCCAGGATGGCCCCGGCCTCCGGTGCCATCCTGGCCTGTACCTGCGCCTGGATCGAAAGAAACAGTCCCAGGGAGAAGAGCATCAGGGCGGGCACGACAGCGGAGGCCGCAGCGTGCAGGGTCGCCCCCCCCGGGTCAAGCGGGACGGTCCGTCCTCTGTGCAGGTGTATGCTCCGCCGGCGGTGATTCCTGTTGTGCATGAATAACAGTGTCGACGCTGATCACTATTTATTCAAGCATTTTACGGTTGCTTCGGGAGGCCCCGGGAATTCTCGGCACATACCGGCATTCCCGGCGGTCCCCTATCTCCGCACCTCAAAAGGAGAGCCGCTCCAGCGATCTCCTCAGGGTTCCCGTGGCGTAGGGCTTCGTGATGAAATCATGGAACTCCTGCGTCCGCGCCCGCTCCAGAGTCATCGGGTCGTCGGAGGCGGTCAGGTATATCACCGGTACCTTCATGGTCTTGCGGATCTCCCTGACCGCGTCGATGCCGTCAATCTCGTCGGCGAGAAAGATGTCCATGATCAGAATGTCCGGGCACTCCCGTACCGCCGTCGCGATGGCATCGCGCCCGCTGCTGACGACCCTGAGCACCTCGTAGCCCCATGATTTCAGGTTCATCATAAGTGCCAGGGCGGGGAAGGCCTCGTCCTCCGCCACCAGTACCCGCTTCAGTGCCATCGCACCCCCTCCCTGCCGGCGGCCGCGAACTGGATCGTGTAGATGGTCCCGCCGCGTCGCGCGATCGAAACCTCGCCCCGAAGCTGCTGGGTGAGCATGTAGACAAGCTGGAGCCCCAGCCTGGAGTTGGAGAAAAAATCCACGCCCTCGGGAAGGCCGGTACCGTTGTCCGACACGGTCATGCGGTAGGAATCGCCGCCCAGCTGTTCCAGGATCACGCCGATATCACCGGTACTGCGGTCCATGAAGGCGTATTTCAGGGAATTGGTGATGATCTCGTTCAGCAGGAGGCCGCAGGGGAGTGCGGTATCGACGTTGAAGAATACGTTCTCCACATCCAGCGAATAGCCGATCTCCCTCCCCTCCACGCGGTTCATATAGAGTATCTTCTCCACCAGCGAGGCGATGTAATCGCGCATCTCCACCCTCTCCAGGTCCGACGTCTGGTAGAGCTTCTTGTGAAGAAGCCCCATGGCCTCGACCCTGCCCGCGGTGGCCTGGAAGTGCTTCATCACCTCCCGGTCCTGTATGTAATAGGTCTGCATGTCCAGCAGGCTTGAGATCACCTGCAGGTTGTTCTTGACGCGGTGATGTATCTCCGCGAGAAGGATCTCCTTCTCCCTGAGCGAGCGCCGCAGCCGCTCCTCCCACCTGACCCTCTCGGTGATGTCACGGGCGACCGCCATGACGTACCCCCTCCCGCCGATGGAAAAACCCCGCGCGCTGACCTCCACCGGGATGGCCCTCCCCTCCTTCGTGACGAACCGGTCGACGAACAGGCGGTGCGTTTCGTCGGGCGGCGTCCC
>JAFGJK010000027.1 GCA_016929135.1 Spirochaetota bacterium
CTCCTGGAGCATCTCCTTCGCCTCGCTCCCCTGGGGCACGATGAACTTGGCCAGATTGATGTTCCCGACGATTGCCATGAGGATGTTGTTGAAATCGTGTGCGATCCCGCCGGCCAGGACGCCCAGCGACTCCAGGTTCTTCATCTTCATGATCTCCTTCTGCAGCTTCATGTCCTGGCTGATGTCCCTGATGACGATGACCGCGCCCCCGGACCCCTTCCGCAGCATCAGGGGGGCGATGCTCCCCGCCAGGGTGAGCCGTTCCTCCCCCCCGGCATCGGACTGGCACATGAAATCCATCCGCTTCGGCGCGGTGCTGATCTCGTCGAAGAGGACGCGGAAATCGTGATGGGGGTCCACCCGGTCCATCAGGCCGAAAAAGGAGACGCCCGGCTCAAGGGGCCCGAAGGCGCCCAGGAGGTCAACGGCCTGCCGGTTCGCCAGAAGGACCGTGCCGGCCGGGTCCGTGGCCACCACGCCGTCACCGATGGAGGCCAGCGTCACCTGGAGCCGCTCCTTCTCGGAAAGGAGGTCCCGGTTCAGGGACTCCACCGTCCTCTGGTACCTGACGATGTCGGTGGAGAGAACGAAGGTGATGGACAGGACGAAGATGGCGAAGCCGATCCCCGAGGTGTAGAGCCCCTCCTGGTTCCCCAGCAGGACGTGGTAGACGACGTCGTAGCAGACGCAGAGCACGAAGGGGAGGAAGCCCGCCCCCAGGGCAAGGGCGTTGACGCTGCGGCGCAGCGCCCCCGGCACGATCACCAGGAGCAGGTAGGCCACGAGGCAGAGTGCCGGAAGCGAGATCAGGGTCTTCTCCAGCGATACGGCGCACTCGATGTCGGGGAGCAGCAGTACGGCCAGCGACGCGGCGGCGCAGACCGCGGCGACGGCGATCATCACCCCCCGTGGGAGCCGTACCCGGAGGAACCTGTTCACCATCATGATCAGGCACAGTATCACCAGGGGGACCGGAACAAAGGCGATCTTCCGGTACATGATAAAGGGGATATTGAGGTCGTAGAACCCCGGGACCAGCGTGATAAAAAAGGACGATTCAAAGAGGGCGAAGAAGAAGCACGCCGCGCCGTAGTAGAGATGCTCCTCAGCATCGCGGCGCCTCGTCACGATGGAAAAGGAGTAGAGGGCGCCGAAGAGCATCAGAAAGAACAGCACCAGATGCAGGTACTGCTGGGAGAAATCGTGACGCGCGGCGATTCTGACCGCATCGTCGTAGGGAGCGATGGCCGGCGTCCCCTGGACCGCCCCCTCGTAGTGTGCATAGATCCTGACCTGCAGGGTGTTGACGCCCCCGGTGAAGAGGGACCCTGGCATGTCGTATTTCCGGAAGCGGTTCCACTCGTTCACATAGCTCTTCCCCCGCAGGGGGATCCTTCCGTATCCCCCGACGAACTGGCCGTTGACATAGGTCTCGTCGGTGTTCACCACGTTCCCCATCAGGAGCGACCAGTGCCTCATCCTGTACTCCTCCGGCAGGCGGAAGCGGTTTCTCAGCCAGAGGATACCCCGGTGGCCCGGCAGCAGCAGATGAAGATCCCGCAGCCCCTCCAGGGGGCGGTACCGGTAGCCCGCGGCCTCCCCCACCGAGTCCTCCATGGAACCCACGGCGTATTCCCACCTGTCGTGAAGCTGCAGGATCTCGCGCGGCTCCCCGACGCAGCCGGTTGCCGCGAGGGTGCACCAGACGGTGATGACGATGATGGCGAGACGGTGTAGTATTTCGCTGCTCTTCATGGCTGCTGTCAAGAGGCGTGCGGCCGGCATGCAGTGAGCACCTCGAAAGGGGTGACATGATGCGGTTCGTGGGACATGCCCCTTCGGGCAGCCCCCCGCCGTCCCGGCACTGTGCTCCTCGCGGAACATCCCCGGGACCATGAGACTACCTTGAGAGCGGGAATAATTGCAAGCATTATTTCCCCGGGCCGCACCCTCAGGGGCGCCGCCGCAGGGGGGAGGCGATCCTGCCCAGGAGGCGCCTGCTCTCCTCCACACCCAGAAGTGCGGCGACGGCGAAGTAGAGGGATCCATAGAGGCCCAGCACCAGGAGCGCCGAGAGGGCCGGGTGCCATGACCCCACCAGGTACTTCATACTCCAGCCTGCCGCCGCGCCTGCCAGGGCGGCTCCCCACAGCCTCAGCAGATACGTCGGGGCGATGCCGGTGGCGCCGATGCGCCGGTTCAGCGTCATCCGAAGCAGTGAAAACTCCACCCACCCCGCGAGGCCGGCGGAGGCGGTGAGGCCCGCCACGCCCCACCGGGCCTCGATCCCCAGGGCGGCCGGCAGGTACAGGGCGCAGTATATCCCCCCCAGCGTGGAGAGGGCCACGCGGATCAGGGCGAACCTGAAGGGGGTCTTGGTGTCCTTCAGGGCGTAGAAGGCCGAGGAATAGAGCCTCCCCAGCGTGGAGGCCAGGAGCCCCACCGAGGAGCCGGCGAGGATGCCCCACACATAGACCGCGTCGCCGCGGCCGAAGCGGCCGGTCTGGTAGATGGCGCCCGCCACGACATCCCCGAAGGCCAGGAATGCCACCGCCGACGGCACGATGAAAAATGCGATCCTGGCAAGGCCGGACTGCAGGCGGGTCCTGAGCTGCGCCGCCACCTCCCCGTCGCTCCCCACCGCGCTGGACATGAGCGGCAGCTCCGCGGCCGATACCGACATGCCGAAGAGGCTCACCGGGAGGGTGTAGAGGGTCTGGGCGTAGCTGAAGGCCGCCACCGCGCCGGTGGGGAGAAGGCTCGCCAGGAGCTCGTCGATGAAGGCGCTGATCTGCACCACCCCCCGGCTCACGAATACGGGGAGGAAGTTCACCAGGACCGTGCGCACCCCCGGAATCCGCCGCCCCAGGGAGAGGCGGATCCCCCGGGCAAGGACCAGCACCAGGGGGAGCTGTATGGCAAACTGTAAAAAGCTCCCCGCCACGGAGCCCCAGGCGAGGATCACGGCCAGGTTGTAATCCCCCGCTAAGGGGCCGAAGACCAGCAGGGTGACGATGAGTGAAAGGTTCCAGATCACCGGTGCGGCGTAGGAGATAAAGAAACGCCGGTGGCTGTTCAGGATTCCCAGGCACCAGGCGGACATCACCAGCATCCCCGCGCCGGGGAAGAGGACCTTCACCAGGGCAACGGTGACCTGCCGCTTCTCGCCGGAAAAGCCGGGCGCGATGCCCGCCACGAGGTACGGCGCGGCGAGGATGCCCGCCAGGACCAGGCAGGAGGTGATGAGCGCCAGGATCGCGGCCACCGCCCCCGCCACCCGGTCGGCCTCCTCTTTCCGGTTCCGGGCCAGGAGGTTCGCATAGACGGGGATGAAGGAGGCCGAGAGCACCCCCTCGCCGAAAAGGTTCTGGAGAAGGTTGGGGATGCGGAAGGCGGCCCGGAAGGCGTCGGCGGCGGCGCTGTTGCCGAAATAGTGCGCGAAGACCCGGTCCCGCACGAGCCCGAAGATGCGGCTCAGGAATATGCCGGCCGCGACGAGATAGGCGAACCTGCCCCCCCTTTCGCCATGCGATGCGCTTCCTGGAGCCATGGATACCTCTGTAGCCTGGAGAATTGCCCACTGAATACGGCGGGTTGAGCATTATCCGCCGGGGTCACGGTAGAATTGCAAGAGAAAAAAAGGCCGATTTTTTTCCAAAAGCCCTTGACGTCCCGGAGTACTCTTAGTAATTTAATCATATGATTAAATCAATTGTTTAAATCTTTTGTTAGAAGAACAATCACCGTATCAGTGAATCAGCAACAGCAAGGGGTCAGAGCCTCCAGTGGCATCGATAATCAGATTCTTCATTACCAATTCACGGATCACCACCATGATCGTCATTCTGGCGGTGGCCGGCGGCATCTTCACGCTGATGACGATACGGCGCGAGGAGCTGCCGCAGGTGAGCATGGAGATGATGAGGATCACCACCGAATACGCCGGCGCCTCGCCGGAGGACGTGGAGATCAATGTCACCGACAGGATAGAGAAGAAACTCCTGGAGGTGCCGAACATCAAAAGGATATCCAGCATCTCCATGGAGGGGCTCTCTGCAATCACGGTCCATCTGAACCCGGAGGCCGGCGATCAGGAGAAGACGAAGGCATCCGTGCGCGACGCCGTGGCCGGGGTCACCGGCCTTCCCGCGGGCCTCGACGGCAGGCCCTCGGTGACGGAGATCACCAACGACTACCCGCTGGTGGAGATCGCCCTGAGCGGCGCCTCATCCGAGTGGGAGCTCAGGAGGTACGTCCGGGATCTGGAATCGAGGCTCCGGCGGCTCCCCGGGATCGGCTCCATCGAGAAGATCGGCTACCGCGACCGGGAGGTGCTGATACAGGCGGACCCGGGGCGCCTGCGCCGGCTGGGGGTCCCCCTGGAGAAAATCGCGGAGGCGGTGGGGAAGCGGAACGTGCGCCTCACCGGCGGGACCCTGCGAAAAAAGGGCTCAGAAAGGATAATCGTCACCTCCTCGCGCTTCTCCGACCCGCTGGAGGTTGCCGGGACCTCGGTCCTGGCAAACGAGGGGGGATACGGCGTACTCCTCCGGGAGGTGGCGGAGATCAAAGACACCTTCAGCGAACCCCGCGTGATCTACCGGGGGAACGGCAGGCGGGGAATAGGACTTCTCATCACCCGGAGGGAGAACGCGGACATCGTCGCGCTGAGCGACCGGCTGCGGGGGGAGATTGCCCAGTTCCGCGCAGCGCTCCCCGGGGGGATGCGCGTCGAGGTGATCACCGACTCCTCGCGTCTCACCAGGACGATGATGGGAATGGCGGTGAACAACGCCGCCATGGGCTTCGTGCTGGTGATTTTGGCCATGATCATGATGCTGGACTGGCGGAGCACACTCTGGGCCGCCTGGGGGATACCCTTCACGGTACTCGCCTCGGTGATGCTCTTCCCCGCCTTCGGCATCACCCTGAACACGGTCTCCCTGGCCGCCATGATAATGCTCATCGGCATGAACGTCGACGACGCGGTGATCATTTCGGAGCGCATCTACACCCTGAAGCTCCGGGGGATGCCGCCGGCGGAGGCTGCCCACCGCGGCACCATGGAGATGCTCATGGACACCGTGAGCACCTCGCTTACCAACATGATCGGCTACCTCCCGATACTCCTGATCCCGGGGATCATGGGGCGCTTCTCGCGGCAGCTCCCGCTGGTGGTGGTGATCATACTGGCCGTATCGCTCATCGAATCGGTGACCATCCTCCCCCACCATCTGTCGCGCGGCGACGCCGCCGTGGAGCCGCGGCGGATCCGCTGGGTCGGCAGGGTGCGTGAGGCATACCGCTCCCTCCTCATGGCGGTGATCAGGAACCGGTGGAGGGTCGTCGCCGGCTTTGCCGTCGGGCTCGCCGCCGTGGCGGGGCTCTCGCTGGCATCCCTCAGGTTCATGCTGGAGGAGGACATCAACGGCGACACCTTCGAGGTCATCATGGAGGCGCCGGCCGGGACCACCCTGGAGCGCACCCACGAGCTCCTCGCCGATGTGGAGGCGCTGGTGCTCCGTCACGTGCCGGGGGAGGCCCTCACGGGGGTATCGTCACAGGCGGGGCACCACAACAGCGACAGCGATTACATCGCCGCGGGGAGGGAACAGGGGAACCTCGCCATCACCACGGTGCACCTGAAGCAGGCCTCGGATCGCCGGATCACCACCGAGGAGATCACGGCGGGTCTCAGGCCGCGGCTGGAGGCCCTGCGGGACCGGCTGGGCCTCCAGCGGCTGGACTTGCGGCCCTCCGGCTTCTCGGCGGGGCGGGCCGTGGAGATCACCTACTGCAGCGACGACGACGCCGTGCGGGGGCGCTTCGAAAGGGAGACGGTGCGCTTTCTTGAGGGCCTCGGGGGGGTCACGGCGGTGGAGAGCGACCGCGTCCGGGGGAAGGACGAGCTGCGGCTCCGCCTGGACGGGCCGATGCTCGCCAGGACGGGGCTCACGGCCGCGGAGGTCGCCAGGGCCGTCAGGTACGCGCTGGACGGCGAGGTGCTCACCTCGATTCGCGGGGGGGGCGAGGACATCGACTACCGCCTCTGCGTAAAGGGGCTCAAATGCTCCTCCCCGCGGGAGATCCTGGAGATCCCGGTGTCCAACGGCAGCGGGGGGATGATCCCGCTGGGGAGCGTGGCCCGGTTCCAGGAGGGGCCGGGCCCCGCGGCACTGATGCACCGCGACGGCGTGCGGTCCGTGACGGTCTCGGCGGACGTGGACACCGCGGTGGTCACCTCAGCCGCGGTGAACCGGATGATCCGCGACAGGTTTTATGCGGCGGCCCAGGCGACCCCGGGGCTCCAGATGATCTTCGGGGGGGAGGAGGAGGAGGCCCAGCAGAGCATGACACGCTTCTATTTCGCCCTGGTGGTGGCGCTCATCGGCATCTACTTCATCCTGGTGCTCCTCTTCAATTCCTACACCCAGCCTGCCGTCATCATGTCCATCATCCCCTTCACGGTGGCGGGATCCCTCCTCACGCTGATGCTGCACGGGCGCCCGCTGGTCTTCGTATCGCTCATCGGTATACTGGGCCTCACCGGCGTCGTGGTGAACGATTCCATCGTCATGATCAGCCACATCAACAGGATCTGCCGCGAGAGGGGGAACACCGCGGAATCGGTGGCGGACGGCGCGGCCGACCGGCTGCGGGCCATCATGCTCACCACCATCACCACCTTTGCCGGGGTGCTCCCCTGCGCCTACGGCATCGGCGGCGATCTTCCCATCATACGCCCCATGATGCTGGTGATGGGATGGGGGCTCCTCTTCACCTCGGCGGCGACGCTCTTCTTCATCCCCGCCCTGGTATCGCTCATGACTCAGACCCGGGACGAAACCGTCCCGGGGAGAATACACGCTTCGGAGGATTACGCATGAAATCATTGATCATCACAGTGCTGTTCGCCCTCGCCTCGATCGTTGCGGCACCTGCGGCCCCGGCCGCGGCGGCTAAGGCCGGTTCCGCGGGGGAGATGCCGGAGGGCGCCGCAGCGGACGGCGCGGAGGGGGAGGACCGGGGGCAGCGCCCGGGATGGGGCTTCCTCCCCGTGGCGATACCCTACTACATGCCGGAGACGAGCTTCGGCATCGGCTTCTCCTTCCTTCTCTATCACCGCGGCGAGGAGGCCGAAGCGGGGAAGCCGGACGAGATATCGGTCTACGGCACCTACACGGTAAAAAACCAGGCCTCCGTGGGCGTCTCCACCGACCTCTACTTCCGGGGCATCGATTACCGGCTCACCGGGTCCGTGGACTTCAGCAGGTTCCCGGACCTCTTCTGGGGCATCGGTCCCGGCACGCCGGAGTGCGGCGACGAGTCCTTCACCAGCATGGCCGCCGGCGCCCGGGGGGCCTTCCTGTTTCGTACGGTGGATCTCCTCTATATCGGCCCCTACTACCGCTTCGGCTACGACGTCATGCGGCGCCGCGAGGCGGGGGGTCGGCTCATCCAGGGACACGTCCCGGGGAGCGACGGCACCCTCATGTCAGGCTTCGGCGTCAACCTCATATTCGATTCCAGGGACAGCGTCTTCTACCCCAGGCACGGTTTCTACTGCGACCTCAAGGGTCTCGTCTTCAGGAGGGAGCTGGGGAACGAGTACAACTTCAGCACGCTTGAGATGGACCTCAGGTACTACCGGCAGATCCGCGGCGACCTGGTGCTGGCCCTCCAGCTCTACGCCGCGCTGGGCGCCGGCACCGTGCCGCTCCAGGCGATGCCGCGCCTGGGGGGCGACGTCATGCTCAGGGGCTACTACCAGGGACGGTACCGGGACAGGAACTACGGCGCCCTCCAGGGGGAGCTCAGGTTCCCCCTGTTCTGGCGCCTCGGCGGCGTCGTCTTCGGCGGCGTCGGCCAGGTGGCCGCCGTTCCGGGAGAGCTCTTCCAGCACGAACTGAAGATCGCCTTCGGCGGCGGGCTCCGCATCACCGCCGACAGGGACGAGCACATCAACATCAGGCTCGACGCGGGCTTCGACAGGGACCTGAACCCCAACTACTACCTGATGATCAAGGAGGCCTTCTGAGGAGGGGGCTGTCAGTGGCGGGACCCCGCTTCCCGCTCCCCGGGGTATGCACAGGAGGCCCCTGCCGTTCACACCCCCGCCCCTGCCGAACCGATACAAAAGTGAAATTTTTTTTATTTTTTATTGACAGATAGGCCCCCCGCCGGCAGTTTACTTAGCCAGCTAAATAATTCCCGGAGGGGGATCGATGTCGCGCATATCACATTCACCGGGCCACTGCATCACCCGGACCGCCTTTGCGCTGATGGCCAGGGGGAACGAGGAGTTGAAGAAAATCGGCATCACCGGCGCCCAGTTCTATGTGATGCAGATCCTGTGGGAGCACGAAGGGGAGAAGATGACGCTGAAGCAGATCAAAGACGCCATGGACATCAAACCGCCGTCGCTGACCAAGCTGATCAACCGGCTGGAGCACAAGGGGTACATCACCAGGAGTACCGACCCCTCGGACAAGCGGAGCAGCATCATCACCCTCACGGAATCCGCTGAATATCTCAAAGAGGAGATGATGAAATTCATGGATGGCTTTACATCCAAGTTCCATAAGGGGATTACAAAGGCGGAGCTGGATACCCTCGAGAGGGTGCTGCTGAGGATGCAGGAGAACCTCTCGAGGATGTGAAGCGACTATCAAGCAACGGAGAAGGGGACAATGAAGAGAATGATAGAATTCCTGATAACGCAGAAGCTCCTCATCGGGCTGGTGATCGTGCTTCTGTGCGCCGTGGGCATCTATTCCGCCTTCACGATCAACCGTGAGGCGTTTCCCGAGGTGAACTTCGACATGGTCTCCATACGCACGGTGTACCCCGGGGGGGCGCCCGACGACCTGGAGCAGCTCATCACGGTCCCCATCGAGAAGAAGCTCCGCGAGGTTGGCGGCCTCGACAAGGTGCGGAGCTACAACATCGAGAACGTATCGGTGGTGGTCGCCTACATCGACGACACGGTGTCCGACAAGGGGCGCGTGGTGCAGGACATCCGGGACGCCGTGGACCTGGTGAACAACCTCCCCGCCGGGACACTGCCGCCGGTGGTGGAGGAGATCACCACCGACACCCTGCCTGCCATCGACGTGGCGGTCTACGGCAAGAAGCCGGGCGTCCCCTACCACGACATCCGGGAGACCGCCAACGAGCTGGAGGAGTTTTTCTACGGCATGAAGGGGGTCGCGGAGGTGGAGTTCTTCGGCTACGACGACCGGGAGTTCCTCGTGGAAGTGAACCCCGACGCCATGAGAAAGTACCGCGTCGGCATGAACACCGTGATCAACGCGCTGAAGCAGAGGAACGTGGACCTGCCCGGCGGATCCCTGAGGATCGGGGACACGGAATACGTGCTGCGGACCAAGGGGCAGTTCAAGAACGCCGGCGAGATCGAGGACACGGTGATCATCGGCAACGACGCCGGCTACGTCGTCAGGATCAGGGACATGGCGAAGGTCACCGCCGCCTACGAGGACCCGGACGTGTACGAGCGCTTCAACGGCCGCGGCGCCGTGATCATGCGGATCTGGCGCCAGAGCAGCGCCGACGAGATACGCCTGGTGGACCAGCTCAGGCACGCCCTCGCCTCGTACCGTTCCTCCATCAGCCCCGATGTCACCTTCGCGATATTCAACGACACGAGCAGGTACAGCAGGGAGAGCCTGGACAGAGTAATGTCGAACGCGGCATCAGGGTTCATCCTCCTGGCCCTCATCATGATGCTCCTCATGGGATGGCGGATGTCCGGCCTGGTCACCGCCTGCATCCCCATCATCATCATGATGGCCATCATCGGCATGAAAATGCTCGGCCACACATTCAACGTCATCACCCTCTTCGCCATGGTCATGGTGCTGGGTATGATCGTGGACTTCGGCATCGTGGTGAGCGAGAACACGCACCGCTACATCGAGAGCGGCTGCGAGAAAAGGGAGGCCATCGTCAAGGGGGTGAAGGAGGTCTTCTGGCCGGTCACGGTGACCCTTCTCTGCCTCTCCGCCGCCTTTTCACCGCTGCTCATGCTCTCCGGCCTCATGGGCAAATTCATCATCGGCATCCCCGTGGTGCTCATCATATGCCTGGTCTCCTCCTGGGCCATCGCCATGTTCGTCATGCCGATGCTCCTGGACGTCTTCGCCAAGACCAACGGCGCGGCGTCATGCGAGGACGGGATACGGAGGGAGGACCCGAACTACGAGCAGGGCATCTTCGGAAAATTCCAGCGCGGCTACAAGCGGTTCCTCCGCTGGTCGCTGATGCACCGCTACATAACCATGGGCGTCCTGGTGGCGCTCCTCCTGGGCTCCCTCGTCCTGGCGGCCCTGATCGGTTTCACCTTCACGCCCCCCGGTGGCGAGGAGACGCTGACCATCCGCACCACCATGCCGCAGGAGACGAACCTGCAGGCGAACCTCGCCGACATGCGGATCATCGAGGGGATCATCGCGCGCCTCCCAAGGAAGGAGCTGGACAATTTCCAGACCAGCGTGGGACGCCGCGTCACCGACTTTCTCGACCCGGCCCCGGGGCAGGCCACGCACAAATCGACCTTCAGCATATACCTCACCTCGGTGAAGAAGAGGAGCCGCAGCGCCGACGAGATCATCGCCTCGCTCCGCGATTCCATCACCAAGGTGCAGAAGAGCGGGGGGATCAACCGCGACACCCTCATTGAGTACGAGGTGGAGCGGAACGGCCCCCCCATCGGCAAGCCCATCAACGTGGAGATACGCGGCAAGGACTTCGAGGTCCTGAAGAAAATCGCCTCCGAGTACATTACCTACCTGAAGGGGATCCCGGGCGTGCAGGACATCCGCCTGGACCTGGAGGACGGGAAGAAGGAGTACCGCTTCGTGGTGGACGAGGTGACGGCGGCCCGCTCGGGCATATCGGTCTACGACGTCGCCGTATCCATCAACGCCTGCTTCGAGGGGGCGGTGGCTACCTATGTCACCAGGAACGAGGAGAACGTGGACATACGCGTTCGCTTCCCGGAAGAGGCGCGGCGGAAGATGCAGAGCCTGGACGAGGTGATGATCGCCAACCGCACCGGCGGCCTCATCCCCCTGGGGCGGGTCGCCAGGATCGACAAGCAGCCCGGGTTCACCGCCATCAACCGGCTCGACCTGAAGCGGATCGTGCAGGTGCAGGCCGGCGTCGATCTCGACAAGACGACCTCCATCGCCGTGAACAAGGACCTGATGGAGCATTTCGGCGGCATCGAGGAACGCTATCCCGGCTACGAGGTATCCTACGGCGGCGAGCAGGAGGAGACCGAGGAGCGCCTGGGCGAGCTGGGGGTCCTCTTCCTCTTCGCCCTCTTCATTATCTACATCATCCTGGCGGTCTTCTTCAAATCCCTGGTCATCCCCGTCGTGGTGATGATCGCCATCCCCTTCGCCCTGGTGGGAATGGTCTTCGCCCTTTTCGTCCACGGGCAGCAGATGTCCTTCATGAGCATGCTGGGATTCTTCAGCCTCGCCGGCGTCATCGTCAGCAACACGCTGGTGCTCGTGCAGTTCATTAACAACATGCGCGCCACCGGCCTCGGCCTGCAGGACGCGCTCGTCGAGGCCGGAGTGGTCCGCATCCGTCCGATCCTGCTCACCGCGGGGACGACGGTCCTGGGCCTGATCCCGTCGATCTACGGCCTCGGCGGCAAGGATTACATGGTGGCCCCCCTGGCCCTCTCCTTCGGCTACGGGCTCATCTTCGCCACCTTCATCACCCTGGTGCTGGTGCCGGGATTTTACCATATCGCCGAGGACCTGAAGTCTGCCGTGTCGCGCCTTCTCGCCCGTGCCGGCATCATGATGGGGTCGACGCTGTACGCGCCGGCGGGACCGTACGGAGGGACGGCAGCCGTCGATCCCCTCCCCTACCAGGGCGATCCACGCACCGAGGAGCACCGCGGCGGGGACGCCGGGGCGGAGGAGCGGAGACCGTCTCCGGGGAGGAGAGGGACGCGTCGCCGCTAGCGCCCGGCCCTCCGGGCACCGGCGGCAGGCGGGATTCGCGTCCCCATGCGACGACTATATACAAGGGAAGCCGTACCATATCATTAATGTCACTGTGGAGTCAACATATGCGACACGTTACGAAGATTCTGCTCATTGCACTCATCACCCTCGCAGCCGTCGCCCCGCCGATCCGGTCAGGGGCGCAGGAAACCGTTCCTGCCGGCGGTACAGACGCCGGCGGGGCCGTAGCGGAGGAGCGGAGGGAGGGCTTTGCCGGGAAGCTGC
>JAFGJK010000028.1 GCA_016929135.1 Spirochaetota bacterium
GCCAGGGCCAGGTGCGTGGGGCCGAAGCCGTCGCCGATCACCAGTATCACGGAGGTGCCGTGCGACAGGGCGTCCCGCATCACCGACCCGATCATGGTGTTCTCCATCATGCCGGAGAGCCGCGAGGTGTACGCGGCGGGCCCGGCGCTCCCCACCGGAACGGGAGCGGCGGTGTGGTTGCCGGTGGCCCAGCCGACGTGGCTCCGCCGCTCCACGGCGGCGTTGGCGGCGCGGTAGGGGGCCCTGTCGGGCGACCAGAAGACGCTGTCCCGCGGATGTCCTCCGTCGGCGTTGCCGCAGGAGCAGAGATACACCGCCCCCAGGAAAAGCATCAGGCCCGGGATAATGATGCCGCGTTTCATGCTGCCGCCGCGGTCAGAGGATGCTGATCCCGAAAAGGGTGTAGACGGCCATGGAGACGGCCGACAGGATGAACCAGGCGCGGTTGCTCCTGCTCTGGGGGGCGTCGATGAAGTAGTGGACCCTGGCCGGCATATAGATGAGCAGGTAGAGCAGGGCGATGGCAATGAGGAGCACCGGCTTCAGCGCCCAGTGAATATGCTCACCCTGGACGCGGTAGATGTTGTGGTAGACGAAGGTGAGCAGGTACAGGTTCATGGCGTAGATGCCGAGGCCTGAGACGATGCGCACCAGCGTCTGGCCGGCCCCCCGCTCCTTCAGCGTGCCTATGATCTCCGGCTTCGCCCTCCGCTGCGCGCAGAGCGCGAAGATGAGCGGGTAGAGGAGCAGGATCCCCAGCACCATGGGCATGCCGATGTAGATGGGCGGGGTCTCCATGCGGACGATCTGCTGGAAGCTTCCGATGGCGAACCCGCTGATCACCGGGCTCAGCAGGTACACGAAGAAATAGACCCCCACGCGCCAGGCGCTGACGCCGGGCCGCATCACCCACTCCAGCCCCGCCAGATAGGAGCGGTCGAAGCGCTTCAGGAATATGGCGAAGCAGAAGAAGATGTAGGCGTAGAGATAGGTGTTCACCCACACGGTGGCGAAGTTGCGCGCCAGGAGATCGAAGAAGAGGAGCCCCGCCAGCATGGTGGCGATGTCGAAGATCAGGAAGGGCCCCGGCTTCTTGAACCCGCCGAAGAGGTCACGGACAAAGTTCGTCAGGGCCTGGCGGATCCCCTGTATCGAAAATTTCATACCAGTATGGTACCTTTTAAATAACCATCAAGTCAATGATTTTTTTAATTTCCTCAATTCGGTAGTATATACTGTTGCTGCAGTGCATAATAGATATATGATGAGCGATTATTCATGCGTTGTGGTGTATGCACGAGCAGGCAACAGGATGTTGCCGATACCGCCGCCGCAACAGGATGTTTGTAGATGGCGGTCGAGTGTACACACCACAACGTATCATGATACCGAAACCAATTGTGAAGTCTGAGAAACCGAAGATTTTTCAGACTTCACAAAAACCAACCCCGTCCTTCCAGGCGCTGCCGATCCGCTCGCCCACGGACCAGTAGGCGTTGTCCGGGATGGTGAGGGTGTAGAGGTTCATCTTTTTGATGTCCGGCTTCCCGTCGGTGAGGAAGCGCTCCTCGCAGAAGACGTTCACGATCTCCCCGATGAAGAGGTCGTGGGAGGGGAGATCCACCGTCCGGAACACGCGGCACTCGTAACAGAGCGGGCAGGCGGCGATCATCGGCGCGTGCGCCAGGTCGCCGCGGAAGAGTTCGAAGAGCCCCGACTTGTCCGTTTTCGCGCCGGAGTGGATGCCGCAGTAGTCGGCCGCGCGGAGCATCTCCGCGGCGGGGTAATTGATGCTGAACTCCCCGTGCGCACGGATACCCTTCACCGTGTGGTGCACGCGGTTCACGCCGATCGCCACCATGGGAGGGTTGCCGTTGACGCGGGAGAGCCACCCCAGGGCCATAAAATTCGCCTTCCCCTCGGGCGTAACGGATCCCAGAAGCGTCACCGGCATGGGATAGTCGAATATGTTGGTGCCCAGCTTTATCTTTTCCATGAAGCCCCTCCCTGTGATCGAGTGATTATAATGCTTGTACATACAAATAATTCCGAATCCGTCAAGCGGAAAATTCCCCGGTGGCAAAAAAACCGGGCCCCGGTAAAAAATCATTGAAATTCCCCGGTCGCGCTGCCCCAATGAGACGGAGGGACCGCGGCCATATGGGGAAATGCGCAAAACACGACTCTTTCGAGTATCTGAACAGCTGCCTCTACTTCGCCGCAATGACGCTCTCCAGGGCGATCACGCAGATGGCGGAGGAGGAGTTCCGGGCCACGGGGCTCTCACCCACCTACGCCTTCCTGGTAATGGTGGTCAACGAGCGTCAGGGGATATCCCAGAAGGAGCTCGCCGGAATCCTGCACCTTGCCCCCTCCACCATCACCAGGTTCATCGACAAGCTGGAGCGGAAGAGGATCGTCCGGAGGACCGGCGAGGGGAAGGTGCGCCGGGTATACCCCACCGAGGCGGGGATGAGGATGCAGGAGCAGATCGCCGGCTGCTGGGCGTCCCTGTACGAGCGCTATTCGAGGATTCTGGGCAAGAGAAACGGCGAGGCCCTCACCGAGCAGATCGACCGTGCGGGGCTGGAGCTGGAGAGGCATCTGTAGACCGCGGCGACTGCCGCGCAGATCCCGGGGAGGAGAGTGACGATGAATATGAGAAGGGCGGCATGGACCTGCGCGGCGGCGATACTGATGGCGGTGGCGGCCGGCGCCCAGGAGGCGGCGCCTCCGGCTGAGACGGCCGCTCCAGGTGAGACGACGGCTCCTGGCAAGGATCGGACAGCCCAGGGGGGCCGGGCCGGGGAGCGGCGGAAGCTCCCCTGCGAGCCCTGGAACCTGGTGCTGGGCATCGGCGACCTGGCCCTATACCAGACCGGCGGGGGGGACACCCACAGCAACCTCCAGGCGGCCTCGGTGAACCCGCTCTCCGCCATGACCCTTGAGATCTTCGTGACCCGCGGGTTCTCCCTGGGGGTGATCGGCTCCTTCCAGTACCTGGAGCAGAGGCAGACGGTGGCGATCCTGGGGATACCGCAGCAGCTGGAGATCGGGGTGATCGCCTTCGGCGGCGGCCTGATCCTCTCGTACTACTTCGCGGTGACCGACCGCTTCCTCCCCTTCGTGAGCCTTCTCTCCACCTACGGCAAGGGAATCTACAAGGCCAGCCCCCTCTACAAGGGGAGGTCTTACGTGCTGGACATCGGCATCAGCGGCGGTTTCACCTACATGCTCTCCCGGGACCTGGGGATCTTCATAGCCGTGACGCATATCAGGGACAGGATCGATTCGGGCGGCGCCGTGAACTGGGGGTATACCACCGGCTTTGGCCTGGGATTCAGACTCTTCCTGTAGGAGGGACGACACTTGAACGGTTCGATGCGGTGCCGGTGGGCGATGACGGCGCTCTTCGCCGCGATGCTGGCGCTCGCCGCGGCTGGTGCCGCCGCGCAGGAGATGCAGGGGGACAGGCCGGATTTCCCGGAGAGCACCGTCACCGTGCCCGTGCGGAGCCTCCAGATCGAGGGTGGCTACACCTTCCGGTGGCTTGACGGCGACAGCGAGCACGTCCTCGGGGAGCTCCTGCTCCGCTGGGGGGTGCTGGAATGGATGGAGCTGCGGTTCGCCGTGAACTCACTGGTCTGGAGCATCAACGGCGGCACCTCCCTGGGGAAGGACGATCCCATGGCGGGGGTGAAGGTGCAGCTCCTGCAGGACGGCGGGACCGGGCCGGCCTGGATACCCGATATCACCCTGACGCTGGGGGGGACGGTGCCGGTGGGCTTCGGCGACCCCCACGAGAGCCCCTTCAGGCCCGAGGCGGGGCTCCATATGGGCTGGACGCTGGGCGGGGCCGCCAGCCTCAATGTCTCCGGGGTCTACAGCTACGACAGCGACGACGGCAGACGCTACCACCGCTGGGTGGCCGGTACCGCCCTCTGGATCGCCGTTACCGACAGGCTGGACTGCTACGCCGAGTACACGGCGGAGTACCCGCGGGGGTGCGGCGGCAACGACGCCCACTACGCAGGCGCCGGGGGGACCTTTCTGCTGCTGGAGAATTTCGTGGTGGACCTCAGGGCCGGCCTGCGGCTTGACCGGAGGAGGGAATATCTCGCGGGGATCGGCTTCGTCGGAAGGATGGACGACCTCTACTGATCGACTCCACCACCGCGGGGGCTCCTCTGCCGTGGAGACAGTGTCAGGCGCCGCCGTTACTGGGGAGATTCCTGCTTCTGCGGCGCCAGCACCAGCACCTCGCTGAAACCCTCCTTCTTCTCCGGCAGCTCGATCTTCTGGTGCATCGACGTCACCACGTATTCCGGCATGGAGGGGTTATGCTTCCGGTAGTGGGCCAGGCAGACCTGCAGGGGCTGGTTCAGGAACACGGCGCCGATGCTTCTCTTGTTCTCCCGGGCCAGGGCGATGAAGCGCTGGCGGGACTGCCTGGTGGCGAAGGTGTTGATCACCAGGAGCTTGCGTTTGTTGTGGATGTAGTGCTCCAGGACCTTCCGCTCGATGTGCTTCACCAGCACGTCGTCCTCCTCGCTGAAGTGCTCCGATTTCCACTGGTCGCCGAAATGGGTCATCTCGTACATGAGCTTGCGTATCTCGCTCCTGCTGACCCGGTGCCTGCCGGAGTCCCTGAAGTGGCGCCCGGCGAACTCGGTCTTTCCCGAGCCGTAGATCCCGCAGATCAGGACGATGTCCAGGTCGTTGAACTTCTGCAGCGATGCGATCATGGCGCCTCCAGTGTCAGGGCGGTCGGACTGATCCCCATGCTACGTTATGTGAGGGGGTTTGTCAAGGGTTTTGAATGGTCCATTCGGGGCACTTCAGAGGCGCAAATCCGCTTGACTCCGCCAGGCCCGGTATGTATATTATCACGAAGATCCCGTGAACATGCAAGGTCCGCGCCCCCGGGCGGACGAGGAGTGTGCCATGCGGCGTTTCGCACTGCCCGTTCTGGCTGCCGCGGTCTCGCTGCAGATGTCCTGCTATATACTCAACACGGAGAGGGGCTCCAGCTGGGTCATGCTGGCACAGATCTTCCCCGACGGGGTGACTGCCCTGTACGCCGCGGTGTACCAGGGGACCTCGGAGGAATCGAACCTTCTGGCATATCAGGTGTTCTACCCGGGCCAGTCGGTCATCATGGCGGTGCCCGGCGGCGCCGACAGGGTCTTCGTGATCTGGGGCGAGGGGAGCACACCGGGGATCGCGACCTATTACGGTGCGACCGGCCCGGTGGACGTGGCGAGCGACGGCGACATGGAGGTGCCGGTGGCCATGCAGGAGTTGGCCACCGAAGGGAGCGGCATCATGAACCCCGCCTTTTATCCTGACAGGGGATACGCCTCGTGGAACAGACTCGAAGGGGCCACCTACTACGAGCTGCAGTACCAGTACCGGTACCAGCTTGTCACGGGAGCGTGGGTGACGGCGTGGCGGACCGTCTATATCGGCAGCGATCTGTCATACTCGGGGACGGTGACGAATATGACCAATAACGTCAGGGTCAGACCCACCTCCGTTCTGTTCAACCTGACGACGGATTACATCAACAACCTGTAGCGGAATTGTACGGCCGAGGCAGCAGCATATACAATATTCATGAGGAGACCAGAATGAGAAAGTTCGCCATAACCTTCATCGTCACCACGCTGCTCACCACCCTCTCCTGCTATATCATCAACACGGAGAGCGGGTCCAGCAGGGTTTTGCTGATGCAGTCGTTCCCCTACGGGGTGACGGCCCTGCACGCGGCGGTGTACCAGGGGACATCCGAGGAGTCGAACCTCCTGACCTACCAGGTGTTCCGCGCCGGGCAGGCGGTGACCCTGGACGTGCCGTCCGGAAGCGCCAGGATCTTCGTGGTCTGGGGCGAGGGGAGCACCCCGGGTATCGCGACGTATTACGGGGCCGCCGGCCCGGTGGACGTGGCCACCGGCGGCGAGAAGGAGGTGCCGGTGGCCATGCAGGCCATTGGCACGACGACATTCAATGTTGACGGCGCTTCAACGGGCAACTACACGTGGAATACGATCCACGGTACCACCGAGTATGAGCTGCAGTTATGGCTGCTGCGGTCCGGGCCGTATGAAACCGTGTATATCGGTCCGAATACGATGTACAATGGACAGATAACGTCATTCAATCCGCCGAGAATCCGTGCGACCTCCTCGGTGTTCAATCTGTCCACCGACTTGTATTGAGTGTAGATTACCAGGTATTTCCATAGCGCTACGATGGCGATGCCCACGCCGTGAGTCATGACTGAATTTTCGTATTCATGAAATCCCCTGTGCACTCCGTGTCTCTGTGGTTGAACCATCGGCCTGCCTATGACGATTACCGTCCCTCTTCGCGCACTCCTTTGACGCTGCGATATCGTCTCATCGCATGAACAGAGCGATACAGTGATCCGACAGCTCACTGTTCACCGCTGCGCCCCTCTCGCCCCCGCGGGGGGATAACGCGTGTTTTAAGGGAATCATGGCCGCCGAAAGCGCGGTTTTACGGTGTATTTTCCGTTTTTCGCCGTTTATTTTTCTTGAATAGTATTACAATAATGTATATTTTTAGAGCATAGCGGAAACTGAATATATCCAACCGGAGGCGGCAGATGAGAGCATTCGGATTGGCGCTTTTCATCGTCCTGATGGCACTGACCCCGTCATGCTACCTCGTCAACACGGAGCGGGGCACCAGCCGGATCATGCTGGCCCAGACCTTACCCGCAGGCGTGACGGCCCTGCACGTGGCGGTGTACCAGGGAACCGCCGCGGATGAGAACCTTCTCTCCTACCAGGTCTTCTATCAAGGACAGAGCGTGAACATGACCGTGCCGGGCGGCAGTGCCAGGATCTTCGTGATCTGGGGGGAGGGGAGCACACCCGGCATCGTCACCCACTGCGGGGCGGCGGGCCCGGTGAACGTGGCGAGCGACAGCGACATGGAGGTGCCGGTGGCCATGCAGCTCATCGAAGACAGTTCCTTTCAGCTCATTGATGAATCATACGGCATGAAGTGGG
This sequence comes from Spirochaetota bacterium, assembly GCA_016929135.1. Taxonomy (GTDB): domain Bacteria; phylum Spirochaetota; class UBA4802; order UBA4802; family UBA5550; genus JAFGJK01. The sequence goes on from JAFGJK010000028.1 coordinate 7,038, forward strand.
AACAGGTAAACGGCATTAATGAATATGAGTTGCAGTACCAGCCGGGCTACAGCGGTCCATTTCAGACGGTCTATGTAGGCCCCGGTACAGTGTACTACACCACCAAGTCCGGCGAGGGGGACTGGCGGATCAGGGGTGTATCCAGGGTGTTCAACCTCACCACGGTCTTTTACGGAGTGTGGTGAACCCATCAGCGGCGGTTTTTCTGTATCTTTGTGTGCTCTTTCCCGTCTAATCCATTGTCGGCTTGACTATTTTCCTATCGTGAATGCCGCACTACCTGTTTTGCCCTCTTTTTTTTACGATTCCCCGGTGCTCGGAAAATCTTTTTGTTGCCCTATTGCGGTGCGAGGTGTACATTGAGTCCATCATGGGCGCCAGCCCTCCATGGGATGAGGTTGATATGAAAAGACTGTTTATGATGATCTGCACTGTCCTGGCAATGGGACCGCTCTCCTGCTACATCGTCAACACCGAGAGGGGGACCAGCAGGGTGCTGCTGGCCTCGAATTTCCCTGCCGGCGTGACGGCCCTGCACGTGGGGGTGTTCCAGGGGACGGCAACCGAGGAAAACCTGCTGGCGTACCAGGTGTTCTATCCTGGAACGACGGTGGCATTGAATGTGCCGGCGGGCTCTTCCAGAGTTTTCGTAATCTGGGGAGAAGGCTCCAATGGAATTGCAACATATTATGGCTATGCCGGTCCGTTGAGTACCGGCGATGAAACGGTACAGGTTCCCATAACGATGCGGAAATGTGGCGATATGTCGTCTAATGTTTTCAATCTTCGTTATTTAACCGGAACGAATATAATTGCATGGGATGTTTACGGCGGGACGGATTTCGAATTCTCTATTGAATCAGGACCAATAATATATGTTGGTCCTAATAGTTTTTATGATGCAAAGGGATATATACAGGATAATTTCTTGATTAAAGCCTATTCCTCTATTTTTAAAATCACGATTATCGATACCTATTACTTATAATATCACATTTAATAATGTTTTATAAGTGAAAAAGAAAGACTAATTTTTTCCGGCTGATCAACGAATACAGGGTGTGCGAGGCCTCTGCCCTCATATGGTGCGAAAGAGGAGGCCAACCTGCTCCAGGTCTGATGCGAATCGGGTTTATCGTCGAAATCCACCTTCACCTGGGAATACTGGAAGTTCACCGGGAAGACCCCAAGCGAGTATCTGAATCATTAGCCCCCGCGTCGCTTCCGTCCTATCTTGAAACGTACACATATAAAGAGTGGTTGGCCCTACAGGCCCGTGGCGAGGCTGACGAGGAGGCGCGCCAGCGCCGCCGGCAGGAGGAGCAGCCAGCTGGATAGGACCGCGGTCTCCTGAAGGAAAAAGCCCTGTGCCGCGGGCCTTCCCCGGAGGCGCATCGTCAGCGATTCCCAGGTGTTCCCCAGCCTGTTGCCGATCATGATGAGGCGTATGTGCATGGTGATGATCTCGGCCCCCCGCTCGCCGTAGGTTTCCCGGAGCCGCTCCGTCGGCTCGCGCTCAGGGTTCCCGCCGGTGTCGGCCCAGTGCTCGGCGTAGAGGAGTGCGGTCCGCTCACCCTCCGGGGCGCCGCCGAACTCGCCCTGGGCGATCTCCCGCACCTCCGCTTCGGAGACGCCGGCCCTCAGGGCCATCCGGGAGTGGAGGTAGCTGCAGTACCTGCACCGGTTCACCCCGGTGACGGCCAGCATGATCCGCTCCCTGAATTCATCGGAGACCGGGCCGGGGCGAATCGCCGCCAGGAGCACGCGTCCCCGTCCGGCCACCGCCATCACCTCCCGCCACAGGCCGGCGACCGTGTATGTCCGCTTGCCGAAACCCTTCATGGCCGCCATGGTGGGTCCGCGGCGCAATTTTTACAAACATATTTTTCCCGGGCTATGGGAGCGGTCCGGGAGGCTTCGTATCCTATCGCATCCGCGCCAATTCCGCGCTCTTCAGCCTCTGTTCGGACTGGAACCGGTAATGGCCGGCGCGGGGATTGCCATCGGCGGTTTTTCCAGAAATACCGCGAGGGTTGAATTTTTTTTTGCCGATTCCCGGCGAAATGGGTATTTTACAATAATTTAGATTTTAAGAAAATTCTTAAAGTGAGGCTATATGAGACGACTCTGGATGCTGTTCATATTGGGTCTCGCCGCTACGTCCCTCTCCTGCGACCTGGTGAACACCGAGGGCGAGAGCAACGCCGCGGTGCTTCTGGCCTCGGCCTTTCCCGACGGGGTGAGGTCCCTGCACGTGGCGGTCTACGACGCCTCGCAGGAGCCGCCGGTCCTGCTCTCCCGTCAGGTGGTCTTCGCCGGGTCATCGCTCCTGGTGGACGCCCCGGCCGGTCCCTCCAGGGTCTTCGCGGTGTGGGGGGAGGGGCCCGTGGACGGCACCGCCACCCACTACGGCGTCGCCGGGCCCATGGACGTGGCGGGGGGGACCATCAGCGTGCCGGTGACCATGCGGCGGTTCGCCGATACCGCGAGCCCCAGGGTCATCGGGATCACCATACCGGAGACGGGGACGATGGCCTGGAACCGGATCTACGGGGCCGACGCCTACGAGGTGTGGGGACGGTACAACACCTCGACCTATGTGCCGCCCAGGATCATGCTCTACCTGGGGCCCCTGGAGCACTATACCCAGGGGAACTACACGAACCTGGGGGTGAAGGCCCACTCGGCCCTCTTCGGGCTGGTGAGCGAGGAGGGGAGCTGACCGGGTCCCCGCCGGGTCATGGCGGGGGCGCTCAGTCCTGCCTCCGGGGGGAGATCCTCAGGAGGTCGCCCACGGCGATCTTCGTCCCCTTCTCGTCGTTGTAGACGAAGTCGTCGTCATCCATCCGGTCGATGTAGAGGACGCCGTCCAGATGGTCCATCTCGTGCTGGATGCAGATGGCCATGCGGCCGGAGCGTTCGATGGTCCGCTCCTTCCCGTGGCGGTCCCTGAACCTGACCCTCACCGTCTCGGCCCGACGAACCGTGCCGGAGAGACCGGGGAGGGAGAGGCACCCCTCGATGTCGTTCTGCTCCCCCGACGATTCGAGGATTTCCGGGTTCACCATCTCGTGGTACTCGCCGCAGTAGTTGATGACGACGATGCGCTTCGATACAGATATCTGGGGCGCCGCCAGGGCGGCGCCGTCCTCGCCGTTGATCAGCGTGAATTTCATGGTGTCGATCAGGGCGTGCAGCTTCTTGTGGAAGGCCGTCACCGGCCGGGACTTCTCCCGCAGCACCGGATCGCCCAGGAGCGCTATCGTTGCCTTTTTCATCCCCCCCTCCTCGGTACGGTGAACCCGCGCCGGGACTCCCCCGGTTCATCGGGAACACCCGGCGATGCTACCGCCACAGGGCGGTATTTGTCGATTGTTTTTTTCGATTGCCCCTGTCGAGGGGAGATCGTCGCCGGGGATTGCGGGAAATCCGGCTGCACGCGGTATACGTCCGGATCGCCCCACGCCGTCCGCCGGTTTCCGGCCACTCCCCCTTGACAGGCGCGCCCGCCTGTGGTATACCGTTTCGCATCACGTGAGGGGTGCGCGGATGAACGTCGGATACTTCAGCCTGCTCTACGGCGCCATGGTGGTGATCGTGGCGGTGACGATCCCGGTGACGATCCTCAGGGAGGGGGTGGAGTCGCGGCTCTCTCGCGCCTTCGTGGGGCTTGCCGTGTCATTGATCCTCTGGAACTTGGGCTACACCCTCATGTCCCTCACCGACTCCCCGGACCTGGCCCGGACATTTTACCGTTTCAGCGTCCTGGGCTGGGGGCCCTTTGTCTCCTTCATGACCTGGTTCGTCTACCAGCTCTACAACTACTACTATTTCCAGAGGGGCCGCGCCTGGGTCACGCTCATCCTTTTCCTGCCGGCGCCGGTGATCATCTACGGCGGCCTCACCGGGAGGCTCCTGGCCTCCGGCTTCACCAGGACCGATGCCGGGTGGATCGAGACGGTGGATCCCTCGTCCCCCTGGACGGTGGTCTTCATGGTCCTGCTCGTCCTGTTCACCGCCATCACCTTCGGCCTGATGATCCACCTCTGGATCAGGGCGAAGACCAACAAGCAGCGGCTCCAGGCGAAGCTGATCATCCTCCCGGTCCTCTTCACGGAGGTACTGAGCCTTCTCTTCAACGGGATCATCCCCATGGTGGGAGCCAGCCCGCTCCCGGCGATGGCCCAGATACTCTTCTCAGTCTGGATCGTCTTCGTCGCCGTATCTCTCGTCCGGTACCCCCTCCTCTCCGTTACGCCGCAGATCGCCGCCGAGACCATCGTGGAAACCATGTCCGATCTGTGCATCCTGACGGACACCGGGGGCGTCATTCTGCGGGCCAACCCCCCGGTCCAGGGACTCCTGGGGCTGGACCCGGCGGTGATGGCGGGGCGGCACATCGCGGAGTTTCTCCCCCGGGAGCTCTGCGACCTGTCCCTGGGCCGCCTGGAAAGGCCGGAGCAGGCGCTGGAGACCGTCATCAATACGGTCGGCGGCGAGAGGATCCCCTGCTCGTGCCACGTCCGCATGCTGTACGATCGCTTCAACGATCCCATCGGCAGCATCATCATGGTCCACGAGATCCGGAGGCGCAGGATGCTCGAGGACATCATCATCGCCATGACGGACTCGCTGGTACTGCTGGACGCCGGGGGATGCGTTGTCTCCGCCAACAGGGCACTTGAGGAGCTCACCGGCTACCGGGAGGAGGAACTGCGGGGGAGGCCCGCGGCGGGGCTCCTGTCGGACTGGGGGCTCTCCGGTGAGTTCCTGCAGGACGGAGCAGCCGGAGGGGCGTTCCAGAACCGTGAACTGTCCATCAGGACGAAGGACGGGAGGGACGTCCCGGTGCTCTTCTCCAGCTCGATCCTCAGGGACGACTGGGGCTCACCGGCCGGCATCGTCTGCATCGCCAGGGACATCACGGCGCGAAAGGAGGCGGAGCTGCAGCTGCGGGCGCAGAACGACGAGATCCAGCGTCAGGCCGACGAGCTTCAGACCTACGCCGGGCACCTCCGGCACGCCAACGAACTCCTGATGGAGAAGCAGGGGACCATCGAGGCGCAGTCACGGCAGTTGATGGAGACCAACCGGGAGCTTTCGGTGCTGAATTCCACCAAGGATCGGCTCTTCTCCATCATCGGGCACGACCTGCGGAACCCCTTTCACGCCATGCGGGGCTACGCCGAGATGCTCATCGCCGATCCAGGCGCGGTGGACGTCCAGTCGGCCCTGGAATTCGCCCGCCTCATCTACGATGCCGCCGACAGGGCGGGGGCGCTGCTGGAGAACCTGCTCCAGTGGTCGCTCTCCCAGACGGGGCGCATCGCCTTCAGGCCGGCCGAGATCGACCTGGCGGCCGCCGTGCGCGAGACGCTGCGGCTTCTGGAGGGTGCGGCCGGGGCGAAGCGCATCGAGGTGCGTACCGGGATCGACGGCGCCCTGAGGGTGCGGGCCGACGAGAACATGCTGAAGGCCGTGCTGCGCAACCTTGTCTCCAATGCCGTCAAGTTCACCGGTGAGGGGGGCGCCGTCACCCTTTCGGCGAGGCGGAATGGGATCCTCGTGGAGATCGCCGTGGCCGACACCGGCGTCGGCATCCCGGCGGAGCGCCTGGGGCTCCTCTTCGACATCGAGACCAACAGGTCCACCGTCGGCACGGCGAACGAGAAGGGGACCGGGATCGGGCTGGTGCTCTGCAGGGAATTCGTGGAGCGTCAGGGCGGGACCATCCGGGCCGAGAGCGGGGAGGGGAGGGGGAGCACCTTCACCTTTACCCTGCCGGCGGCCCGTTGACGGGCAACGGGACAATAGCATGCGCTCCCCTCATTATCCCAGTGTGGCGAGCCGCGCCTTCAGTGCCTTCACGTGGGCCCTCCCCACGGGGAGCATCGTGTCGTCGTCATCGCCGAGCCTCAGCATGTACCTGTTCTGCGACACCTGCTGGAGGTTCAGCGCGAAGCGTATGTTCACGATGTACTGCTTGTGCACCCTGAGGAAGACGCCGTGGGGGAGCGACTCCTCGATCTTCCGGAGGAGGAGCGGGGTCTCGTAGGAGTTTCCCTGGGTGTGGATCACCGAGTGCCGTCTCACCGAGGAGACGTAGACGATCTCTGTGTGCGGTATCATGACGCTGTGCCCCCCCTCGCGCACGGTGATCGATGCGCCGATGTAGGCCCCGGTCTCCACGGTCATCTCCCGTATGCCCCTGTCCGCCTGGACCGCCAGCATGTCCAGGGCCTTCGCGCTGATGCCACCGAAAGCGCCGGCGGCCCTGCCGTGTTCGAGGTACCAGACCAGGGTGCTGCTGCCGGTGTCGCTGGGGATGCAGAGCATCGATCGCACGGTCCTGCAGGAGAAGTACGGCGTTTTCAGGTAGGCCACCGCCTCAGGGCCGTCCGGCCCGGATACCGGGGTGCCGGTGCGGAGCACCGTCCGTGCCAGCTCCACCGGATACAGGGACGGCTTCCGCTCGGCTTCGGAAAAGGGGACCAGCGCCACGGTGATCGCATCGGCCGAGGCCTCGGCCAGGAGGTAGGTCCTTTCCCGAAACGTAAGGAAGAGGAGGAGCCGTTCAGCGCCGGTATACCTGAGAGCCCCTTGGGCGAGCAAGCCGATGAGCTCCGTGGGGCACTCGCTCTCCCTGAGCGACTGAAGGAGGCCGATGAGCGCCGGGTCGAGGTTTTCAGGGCTCCCGGCGCGGTCCCAGCTCGCCGTGAGCCACGGGTGGCGTGCCTCCAGCAGGGAGACCTTGCGTGCCGCGCCCCAGTCCCGGTAGCGGTCGCAGGCCCGGCGCAGGTAGATCCTGGAGAAGTCCTCCTTCCCCAGGGTATGCCAGAAGAGGCCGGCCCGCTCGCAGGCCACCGCCTCGATCTGCCGGTAGCCTGTGACCTGCGCCGATTCGATGGCACGGTCGTAGAGGCCCATGGCAGCCACCGTCTCGCCCCGGAGGCGGGCCAGCTCCGCCTCCACCAGGAGCCGGCGATGCAGGAAGTTCTCCGGGCAGCTAAACGCCCATACCCTGAGCAGCTCCAGGTCGGCGCCGATCTCCTCCAGGTGCGCCGCCCTGTCCCTTTCCTCCGGCACCTCCAGGAGAGCGCAGTGTGCCAGGGCGTGGTAGAACACCCTGTCGGCGTGGTGGAATATGCCCATCATGCACGCCGATATTTCTATTGATGCATCATAGGCAGAGATGCAGCAATCGTAATCCCCGTCAAGGTAGTGAATCTGCATGATGCCGATATAATAATGAAACAGGGAAATGAAGTTGCGTTTGCTATCAATGATGGCGGCGTATTCGTTTTCGACTGTGATAGTATTGCCTGTATCGTTCGGCGGCCCGGCCGGGACAATGAGGTTCTGCACTATCTGCTTCAATGCCAGCATAACCTCCGACACCAGCCGATGATTCATCATTGTCACCCGGTCGCATGTCTCGGATACTCCCTTGAGGCATTTCTCAAGGTTCTCGCCCAGCAGGAATCTGTTTATCTCCATGTGCGTCAGGGTGAAGCAGGTGTAGTCGATGTCCCCATGGGCCATGCCGAATTCAATCCCCCTGGGGTTCAGCTCCTCGGTTTCCCTGAGGTGCCGCACCCACGGGAATACCACGTTCACGAACCTCTGGTTCGTCTCGCAGAAGTAGGGGAGGTGCGCGTCGCTCATGCACTGTTGCACTGAGAGTTCTCCCAGATCGAAGGCCCTCCGGTAGTTGTTTTTGATGAAACCGTCGATAACACAGAATCCGACGATCCAGGAATAGGAGCAGCGGGAGATGCCGTTGGCGATTATGTAGCTCGTTGCCTTCAATGTCGTGAGATGCAGCATCTCGGGATCAGTGTAGAAATATGAGAGCGACATGATCCTGGTGATATCGTTTATGGCGTCGCTCTCGAAGGAATCGTTTCGGGGAAGCTCCAGTATGAACCGGATCCCCCTCTCCTTCAGCAGGGCATCTATTCTGCGGTATTCTTCGGCGATCTCCTCCTCTATGCCTTTGCTCCGCAGAGTAAAACCGAGCATTCCCAGCGCTTCGTTGCCGGTTTCGACCACATCGCTGAATCGTGCCTGCATCAACTGTATGTGCATGGTGACGATGAGGAGTCCCACCTTCTCCTCTTTTAGCCGGGCGTGCGGCATGACTTCATCAAGGACTTGTCCGGCTTTGTCGTACGCGCCGGAGAGGTGGAGGCACTCGGCGTAGTCCCGGTGGAGGGCAATGGTCTCGTCGTGGTGTTCCTTCCAGGACCCTGGCCCCAGGAGTTCGACGGCCTTTTTGTAGTATGCCGCCGCGGCCCCCCAGGCGGCCGATAATCTGGCCTTGTCGCCGGCCAGGCGGTTCAGCCCGTGGAGCTCCGCCCTCTCCTCCGGCGAGGTCATGAGCCCCGACGCCAGGTTCAGGTGGTCCGCCACGGTGAAGAGGCTGTCGGAGAGGCTGTCCCCGAAGCGCCGCAGGAGCAGGCGCCCGATGACCAGGTGGTGCCTCTCTCGCTCTTCCGGGGTGAGGAGGGAATAGGCCGCCTCCTGGACACGGTCGTGGCTGAAGGCGCAGGCCCCCCCTTCCTCCGCGGCGATGAAGCCCTCGTCGACGCATCGGCGCAGGGTTCGGTTGTAGGCAGCCAGGTCCGTGGCGATGCACCGCTGCAGGAGGCCCCGGTCGAACCTGCTGCCGATGCAGGAGGCCGCCTTCAGGAGCTCCAGATCCGGGCCGGGGAGGCGGTGCAGCCGCTCAACCAGCAGGGCGGCAACGTTTTCCGTTGCCGGCATCCCCTCGATGCGTCCCCGGTCCCAGGTGAAGGCGCCGTTTGGGCCGGTGGCAAGGGCCCGCTCCATCTGAGCCGCCGAGAGGTACTCCTGGAGGAAGAAGGGGTTCCCCCCTGTCTTCCTGAACAGGACCGCCGCCAGGGGCGCGGCGGCGTCGGGGTCAGAGCCCGTCACGATGGCGATCATCTCCCGCACCGGCTCCTCGGCCAGGGGCCCCACCTCCAGCCGCTGCAGGTCCCCGGCATCCCGGATCTCCTCCAGCGTCGCCGCAAGCGGGTGATCCGGGCCCACCTCGTTGTCCCGGTAGGCGCCGATCATGAGGAAGTACCCGATGCTGCTCTCCGAGGCCAGGTACTTCATGAGGCGCAGGCTCGGCGCGTCTGCCCACTGCAGGTCGTCGATGAAGACTACCAGGGGCGCCTCCGGGCCGGCGAAGAGCCCGGCAAACCGTCCGAAATTGTAGAGGAACCTGTGCTCCTCGTTCGCCGGGTCGATCCTCGGCCGCGGCCCAGTGTCTCCGATGACGTGCCGGAGCTCCGGGACGCACTCCGCGATTGTCCCCGCGTTGGGCCGCAGGGCCTTCGCGATCCGCTTGCGCCAGGTGGAGAGGCCGGCGTCGCTACCACCGAGGATGCGGAGAATCTCCCTGCCGAAGGCGGCGGAGAAGGCGTGGTAGGGCTTCTCGCTGCCGTACTGCTCGAACTTTCCCGTGAGAAAGGTCCCGCCCCTGCATCGGGCCTCCTCGCCCAGCTCCATGGCCAGCACCGTCTTGCCGATCCCGGCGTAGCCGGAGATTGCCGTGAAGACCCTTGCCCCCGCGCAGGCCCTCCGGTATGCATCGAAGAGGTCGAGCCTCTGGCGCTCGCGCCCGAAGATGCGCGGGGGGAGGATTATGCGGCCGGGAACGCCCCCCTGCGTCCTGGTCCCCCGGGGGAGTTTGCGGCGGTCGTTCCCGCAGTGCTCCAGTGCCGTTTCGAGTGCCTCGGCATCGGTAAATCGGTCTGCCGGGTCCTTGGCCAGCAGTCTCGTCACGGTTTCCGAAAGTGCCTCCGGAACGGAGCCGTTGATCTCCCGGGGGGGCACCGGGGTTCGGGCCATATGCCAGTAGAGCAGGTCCGCGGCATTGTCTGAATGGAAGGGGACTATGCCGGTGAGCATCTCGTAGAAGATCACCCCCAGGGAATAGAGATCGGCGAGGGGGCCCGCCGGGCGGTTGAGCCTCCCCGAGGATTCCGGGGAGAGGTACTCCAGAGAGATATCGCGGAGGTCCGGGCTGGCCGGGTTGAGATCACCCCTTTCGCCCAGTCTGCCGAAGCCGGTGATCCTGGCCTCGAAGCCATCGCCCCTGTCTCCCAGGTAGATGTGGCGGGGAGAGAGGCACAGGTGGGCAAGCCCGGACTCGTGAACCAGCCGTATAGCCGCGACGATTGCCCGGGCCGCGGCGAGGAAGCGTCCGTTGGCGCGGCGCCGCAGGTCGGCACGTGAAGCGAGGGGTGTGCCGTCGAATCCCTGGAGTATCAGGGCGGTCAGGTCCGTCCGGTCGATGAGCTTCAGGGGGCGGAGAATGCCCTCGCTCCGGCTGTTCTTCACCGCGGCGAATTCGGCCAGCAGGAGTGAGCGGTCGAACATCCGGTCCGCCGAGGGGGTCGGAAGCTTGATCAGGACCGGGATGCCGTCTGTTTCCCTGGTGGCGCGAAATACCTGCAGGTACGGTCCGTCCTCAAGCAGCCGGGCGCCGTAGTATCCGGATGAAAGGGCCAGATGTTCGTTGCCGTTCATGATGCGGTCGTGAATCCTTTACCGGATTTTGGAATGCCGTCGGCATGCCGGTAATTCCCTGCCGGTGGAATGCACAGGGCTTCATTACCAGTTTCAGCCTCTTCGATTCAATGGTAACGAGTGATGATTACCTTTGATAGAGAAACGATATTATTGGTTACAAACTATATTGAAATATTATGAAAAAAGAGTCAATTGGTTTTCCTGTCCTAATATGTATGAATTATGATAAATGCATGAAGCTGCCGTTTCCCCATATGGGATTCCAGTGTACCCCCGGTTATGCGGCGTCATGATGGGGCCTGGCAGATTCGTTGCTGGGGATGTCCGCCCGGGTTCACACCTCCATGTGGTAACGGCCCTGGCGCTGGTTCGGGTAAGAATCACGGCAGCGGGGGAGGAATAATCCGCAGTGAATTCCTTGACAAAATCCCCCCTTCCTGTGTTCTGTATACGGCTCCGCGCAGGGGGCTATCTCTACTGGACAAGGGAAACGGCATGACTCTTGAAGAGTGTCAGAAGTGCAAGCACCACGTACGTCAGAGCTCCGGCTACATTGAATGCAATTACTGGATACATCTGTCGCAGCATGTGGTCAACCAGTCGGGCGACGGGACGACCGCTGTGGTGGGCTGCCCGATAGACGACCGATAGACCCTCCCCCGGGGGAGCGTGAAGGCACCGTCGCGGCCCCGAACACCACTACCGGAGGACGAAACATGGACGGCACCGTGCGATCCCGCATCCGGCCCGGCATCAGGGTCGCCATCGTCCTGAAGAAGGACCAGCGCACCGGGAGGCTCACCGAGGGGACCGTGAAGGATATACTCACCAACTCGCCGACCCATCCCCACGGGATCAAGGTGCGGCTGGAGGACGGATCGGTGGGAAGGGTAAAGGAGATACTCTGACTCCCGCCGGGGCAGGCGCGTTCCCGCGGGATCTGTGTGATTCCCCCCCTCCGCTCCGTTTCGGCCGGAACGACACTGACACTATGCGATCAGTCCGTTTGTGACGCCACACCCCTTTTTTCATGGAGCGCCGTGGCGGATCGATGCGGGTGATTCCCGTATCCCCTTGATGATGCCGTCCCGCTCCTCCATCTTCGAACTGAGGAGGGTGAACTCCCCGATCTCCCTGCTGGCGCCGTCCGGGACCTCGGCCCCCGCGGTTATCTTCCCCGCCACCTCGGAGGACTGCTGCATGGCCCCGCGCCGACGGTCCGCGAAGTCCGGCACCGACTGCAGGCCGCGGTTGATGCTGTTCGCCATCTCGATGGTCCGGTTTATCACCTCGCCCTGCCCGCCTCCTCCATGCCGCTGGCGATGTTGCCGGTCATCCGGCCGACTCCGTCTGCGGCGACTGTGTAGTTCCCGGTCATGGAGGCGGTTCCCCAGGAAAAAAAAGCATTGCCACTCCATAAATCCTGTTTTGTCAATTCCTGTATGCCCCGGGGCACCTGTGGCGGCGTCGAATTGTCTTGACAGGGCTTCCGCGGGTGTGTATCCTGCGGCGGTATCAATGAACCGGGCGCTATCCATGAAGTGACGCGGCATCGCGGTCTTTCTGCCCGGCTCGATTCCCCGCTGCGGCGGATCCCCGGACCGGGGCGCCCCGCTTTCCCTGGAGGGCGGTTCGATGGGTTCCCGGAGCGCTGAACGGCTTCCTGCCGACGCGGCGGATACATTGGAAAGATGGAGGCTCCCATGGTGCAATGCCGGCAGTGCGGTCATGAAAATCCAGACGGCTCCCTGTACTGCAACAGGTGCGGCGCGGGGCTCGACGCCCCGGCGATGCGGACCCCCAAGAAGAAACCCCTCAGGGTCATGATGTTCCTCCCCATGGCCATACTGCTGGGAGTGGCGATGTACATGGTCGTTGGCAAGGGCTGCTCCAGCGTCTCCGGGAACCTCGTATCCACCGGGAGGCCCCTGGGCGATTTCACCTTCACGCCGGAGCAGTGCCGCTCGGGCCAGCGCATGCAGTTCTTCGGCGTGGGGATACTGGGGAAGGGGCAGAACGACGGCGCGGTGCTCCCCATGATCGATGCCGCCCGGGGGAAGCTGGTGAAGATCGAGATCCCCGGCACCTGCAGGCCTCCGGACTTCGAGGAGTGCACGGAGGTGATCGTGGAGCCGAAGCAGTGCTCCCGCTTCGCGGTGTCGATCCGCCGCACCGGCACGGAGGTGAACGACATCAGGCTCATGGAGGGGTCGGTGGAGCTGGACTGCTCCTTCCCCGAGGGGGGGACCCTGAAGGGGAGGATGGAGTTCAGCCGCTGCGACTGATCATTCAGCCCGCCAGTATCTCCAGCCCCTTCCGTATCATCATCACGGCGATTGCGCAGAGGAAGAGGTTCATCACCTTGGAGAGAGCCTTGGAGCCCGCCTCCCCCAGGAAGCGGATGAGCACGCCGGAGAGTGAGAAGATGAGCCCCGCCAGGAGCACGTTGGCCACCACGCTCGCCAGGGTGGCGATTGTGCCGTAGTGCTCGATGATCATGAGCGAGGTGGTGAGCACCCCGGGCCCCACGATGAGGGGTGTGCCCAGCGGCACCGCGCCCAGCTCGCTGCCGGGGAGACGCCTCCTCTTGCCCGGGTTCACGATGTCCATGATGGCGATGCAGAAGAGGATGGCGCCGCCGGCGATCATGAAATCGCTGATGGTGATCCCCAGGAAACGGAAGATCACCTTTCCCAGGAAGATGAACCCCGCGGCGACGCACACGGCGGTGATCATCGATTGGAGGATGATGCGCCGTTTCTCGCGCCCCTCCATCCCCTCGGTGAGGGAGACGAAGAGGGGGAGCACGCCGACGGCATCCACGGCGACGAAGACGGGGATGAAGGCCAGCAGCAGGTTTCTCAGCATCGCGGCACCTCGCAGCGGGTATGATGGGGGGTATCCTACCGGGTGCCGCGAACCGGGGCAAGAATAATTTCCCGCCGGCAGCGGGAACACCCCGGCACGAAAAATGGCCCCGGGTGTTTCACTTTATCTTGACATTTCGGCAACGGCCGGTAGGTTGATCCAATTCATCCGGCGGCCGGCGCCGCCGAGGGGGAGGTGACGCGATGAGGTCGTTCCTGGTCTTTTCTTCCATGGGGCCCGACAGGCCCGGTCTCGCGGACGAGATCGCCGAGTTCTTCACCGCGAGGGGGATCAACATCGAGCGCTCCAGGGGGTGCGTCCTGGGGAACGAGTTCGGCATGATCATCCTCACTTCGGGGAACACCGAGGACATCAAGCGGCTCGTCGACGACCTGGATTCACTCAAGAAGAAGACCGGCCTGGAGATAAACGTGCGGCGCACCAAGGCGCCGAGCCACCGGGAGGTGCAGCCGTCGATCCCCTACCGGCTCACCGCCACCTCCATGGACCATCCGGGCATTGTGCACCAGATCTGCAAGACCCTGCGTGACCGGGGCATCAACGTGGAGGACCTGGAGAGCAACGTGGATTTCAACCCCTTCTCCGGGTCGCACATCTTCCAGATGATATGCTACTTCTCACTGCCGCAGTCGGTGAAGATCGCCGAGCTGCGGAAGGAGCTTCTGTCGGTGAGCGACCGCTACAACATCGATGTCAGCCTCGACGCGGTGGTTCGCAGGTGACGGCGTGCCGGTGAAGTGCGACATGGAAATCGCCAGGGGCGTGACGCCCAGGCCGATCCTCCAGGTGGCGGAATCGCTGGGGCTCCGCGAGGAGGAGCTGGAGGTATACGGCCGCTTCAAGGCGAAGGTGCGCCTGGAGGCCTTCGAGAGGACCGGGCGGCGCCAGAAGGCGCGGCTGATCCTGGTCTCGGCAATGACCCCGACGCCCACCGGGGAGGGGAAGACCACCGTGTCGGTGGGTCTCGCCCAGGCCCTGGCGAAGCTCGGAGAGTCGTCCCTGGTGGCGCTGCGGGAGCCGTCGCTCGGCCCGGTCTTCGGCGTGAAGGGGGGGGCGGCCGGCGGAGGGCGCTCGCAGGTGATCCCCATGGAGGACATCAACCTCCACTTCACCGGGGATTTCGCCGCGGTGGAGAGCGCGCACAATCTCCTGGCGGCGATCATCGACAACTCGCTCTTTCAGGGAAACCCGCTGAACCTTGACGGACGGAAGATCCAGTGGCGCCGCGTGATCGACATGAACGACCGGGCTCTCCGCGACGTCGTCATCGGCCTGGGGGGCTCCACCAACGGCGTCCCCCGGGAGACCGGCTTCGACATCGTCCCCTCCAGCGAGATCATGGCGATTCTCTGCCTCTCCCGGTCCTACCGGGAGCTGAAGGAAAAGATTGCCGGGATCTTCGTGGGCTCCACCTTCGACGACAGGCCGGTCACCGCCGGCGAGCTGAAGGTGGACGGCGCGGCGACGGCCCTCCTGAAGTATGCGCTGCTCCCGAACCTGGTGCAGACCATCGAGGGCGTGCCGGCGCTGGTGCACGGCGGTCCCTTCGCCAACATCGCCCAGGGTACCAACAGCATCATGGCTACCGACCTGGGGCTCCGCCTGGCAGATTACGTGGTGACCGAGGCGGGCTTCGGCTTCGACCTGGGGGCCGAGAAGTTCTTCGACATCGTCGCCCGCTACGGGGACTTCAATCCGGGGGCCGTGGTGCTGGTGGCAACGGTCCGCGCCCTGAAGTATCACGGAGGAGTCCCCCTGAAGGAACTGTCGTCGCCGGACCCGAAGGCGGCGGTGCTGGGCTTCGCCAACCTCCGCAAGCACTTCGAGAACATCGGCAAGTTCGGCGTCCCCTGCGTCGTCGCCCTCAACCGGTTCGCCGGGGACGGCGACGAGGAGATCGCGGCGGTGGTCAGGACCGCCGAGGAGGAGGGGATGAACATCGCCGTGGCCGAGGTCCATTCCGGCGGGGGGGAGGGGGGGATCGCCCTGGCCGAGCGGGTCCTGGAGGTCCTCGGCTCGTGGAGCGGAGCGTACCGGCCACTCTACGACTGGAACCTGCCCGTGGAGGACAAGATATTCAAGGTGGCGGGGGAGATATACGGGGCCATGTCGATCGATTACCAGCCGGAGGCCAAGCGCGCCCTGGATTTTATCAGGAAGCACGGATACGACAAACTCCCGGTCTGCATCGCCAAGACGCAGCAGTCACTCTCGGACAACCCGGAGCTCCTGGGGCTTCCCAAGGACTTCGCGGTGACGGTGCGCGAGATAAAGATCGCCGCGGGGGCCGGGTTTCTGGTCCCAATAACCGGGAGCATCCTCCGTATGCCCGGGCTCTCGAAGGAGCCCGCCGCCCACCGCATCGACATCGACGACAGGGGGGAGATCTCCGGGATCTTCTAGGGGGGTGCCGCAGACCGCGGATGGCGGTACGAGGCCCTTCGCCGGACCCGGGAGGGGGTCATCTCCCGCCGCGGATGAGGCTGTCCAGGATGTCCCCCAGGTCCTCGAGCCTGAAGGGCTTCTGGATGTATCCCCTGAATCCGAACCGCTCGTAATCGGAAAAGATCGATTCGCTGGAATAGCCGCTGGAGACGACGGCCTTCACCTCGGGGTCGATGGCGCGGAGGTGCGCGATCGCCTCGGCCCCCCCCATGCCGCCGGGGACCGTGAGGTCCATCACCACCGCGTCGAAGCGCCGGCCCTCGGCCAGCGCCTTTGAGTACAGCTCCACCGCCTCCCTGCCGTCGCGGGAGGTGGTGACGCGGTACCCCAGGTGGGTGAGCATCCGCTTCATCACCTCCAGGACCACGTCCTCGTCGTCCATCACCAGGACGCTCCCCTGCCCCTGGATGACCCCCGTCCCCTTGCCGGCGGGCGGCTCCGGGCTGGTGCCGGCGGCGGGGAGGAACACACGGAAGACGGTCCCCGCTCCCGGCTCGGATTCGAAATCGATGAAGCCGTCGTGGTTTCTCACGATGGAGTAGACCACCGCGAGCCCGAGCCCGCTCCCCTTCGGTTTCGTGGTGAAGTAGGGGTCGAAGATCCTGGCCCGCCGATCCCGCGGAATACCGACGCCGTGGTCGCGCACCTCGATCACCACGTACGTCCCCTGCGCCGTCCTTGACTGGAAGAGGGGGAACTCCTCGGGCTCGTCGATTGTCCTGTTGCGCGCCGAGATTTCGATCGTTCCGCCGCGGGGCATCGCCTGTACCGCGTTCAGGGTGAGATTGTTGATCACCTGCCCGATCTGCCCCTCGTCGGCCTCCACCGGAAGGAGATCCTCATCGATGCTGATCTGCGGCCGCACGTTGGACCCCGCCATGTTGAAGTGGACCGTCTGCTTCAGCAGCTCCTGCAGGTAGATCACCTTCTTCACCGGGGCGCCGCCCCGCGAGAAGGTGAGGAGCTGTCTCGTGAGGTCCCGGGCGCGCAGGCAGGAGGCCTCCGCGTCGTTCAGCGGCACCGCCAGCGGGTCGTCGGGGCGCAGGCCGGTCTTCACCATGGATATGTTGCCGATGATTCCCATGAGCATGTTGTTGAAATCGTGCGCGATGCCCCCGGCGAGGAGCCCCAGCGATTCCAGCTTTTCCATCTTCATGATCGCCTCCTCTGCGATTATCCGCTCGGTGACGTCGTAGATCGAGGTGACCACGTGGGGGGCCTGCCCGATGGTGATGATGTCCGCGTTTACGACGGCGTTTCGTATCACGCCGTCCTTTCTCCTGAACCTCACCTCAAGGTTCCTGGCCGTACCGCTGTCCCGGAGCATCCTGCTGAACCGTCGGTACTCTTCGGGGTCCTCGTAGATCTGCAATTCCAGTGGATTCTTGCCGATCACCTCATCCCTGCGGTAGCCGGTCTGCCGCTGGGCGGCCTCGTTCACCTCCACGTAGGCGCCGTCCTCCATCCGGTTCAGTACCATGGGAATGGGGCTCCCCTGGAAGGCCAGGGAGAACTTCTGCTCGGACTGGCGCAGCTCGTCGTGCATGCGCTGCAGCTCCGAGATGTCCCGGGAGACGGCGAAGATGGCATCGGCGCCGTTCCATCGTCCCGCGGTGATCTTCGTCTCGGCCGGGATCCTGAATCCATCCTTCGTGACGATGGAGAGCCGGAAGGTTGAGGGCACCTCGGTGAAGGAGCCGCTGCCGGATTCGCCGCTCTCATCGTCCCTGTAGAGATTCTCGGCTGCCATGCCGCTGAGCTCGCTGCCGGAATAGCCCAGGCGGCCCTGCACCGCCGGGTTTGACCAGATGATCCTTCGCCCCGGGTCCAGGATAAAGAGGAAGTCCTCCATGGTGTCGAAGAGGTTCTGGAGGTTTTCCCTGCTGTCGCGCAGCTCCTGCTCGATCCGCTTCTGTTCGGTGATGTCCAGGACCTGCAGGAGGCTGTTCATCCTGCCGCTGGAGTCCCTGAAGACGGCGCTTCGCATCTCGCCGATCCGCTCCTCGTGCCCCTTCCTCATGAAATAGAATTCGTACCTCGGCGGCACGTCCTCGCCCCGCTGCCTCCTCCGATAGCGATCGGAGACCATCTCCAGGCTCTTTTCGGAAAGGAGCGTGGTGAAATTGGTCCCGATCAGCTCGGCGTGTTCGTAGCCGCAGACCCGGCAGAACTCGTCGTTCATGTAGGTGATCCTGTAGCCGTCGTCGACGATGGCGATACCCATGTGGGATTTCTCGGAAACCGCGCGGTATCGCTCCTCGCTCTCGCGGAGGCGCTCGTAGGAGTCCATGATCTCCTCGTTGGCCGCCTGCAGCTCCTCGTTGGCCGCCTCCAGCTCCCGGTTCTTTTCGGCGATCTGCTCCTCGGCCTCCTTTCTGGCGGTGATGTCGCTCAGGGCGCCGATGAGCCTGTCGGGCCCGCCGCCGTGGCCCTGCACGTAGGTTCCCATGAGGTGGATGTGCCTGGCGCCGCCGCCGGGCCGCAGCACGCGGTACTCCCCGCTCCACCTGCCCCTTTCCGTGACTGCGGTCCTGACGGCCTTCTGGAGCAGGGGGCGGTCATCGGGATGCACAAGCCAGAGCCATGATCTGGCGGTACCGGCGATCGTGTCGGGACCGTAGCCCAGCAGCCGGTCGACGTCGCCGTACCAGCGGAGCGCCAGGTCGGGCAGGTCCACCTCGAAGATGTTGTCGCTCACCAGGGACGAGGCGGTCCTGAATCGCTCCTCGCTCTCCCTGAGCCTGCTCTCCATGTGGTACCGGTACAGTGCCGAATCGATGTTCGAAAAGAGATCGCGCTCGTTGATGGGCTTGTTGAGGTAGCCGGACGGCGCGATATCGCGGGCCCGTTCCACGGTTGCCGGGTCGGCGTGGGCGGTCATGAAGATGATGGGAATGTCAGACTCGACGCGGATCCGCCTCGCGGTGTCGATGCCGTCGGACCCGTCCTGGAGAACGATGTCCATGAGCACAATGTCCGGGCGCGACGAAGCGAAAAGTTTCATCGCCTCATCGTCCGAGGAGGCGATGCCGGTCACCCTATAGCCGTGGTTCCTGAGGGAATTGCTCACGTCCATGGCTATGATCGGCTCGTCCTCGACGATCAGGATTCGTTCTTTCATGGCATGTCCGATCCTTGACAATACTGCTACGGAATTCCTTTCTTTACAAGGGTTTTTAGGAGGGGCGGCGTCATTTTTGTGGAATTTCAGGATGCCGCTGCAGGACCGTAATGAGGACCGCGGAGAGCTCCTGAAGGGTGAAGGGCTTCGCAAGTACGCCGTTGAACCCGAAGTCCCCATAGTGGGACATCACCGGGTCGTTGGAGTATCCGCTGGACACGATCGCCGCGACGTCGGGATCGATCCCGCGGAGTCTCTTGATCGCCTCGATCCCTCCCATTCCGCCCGGTACGGTAAGGTCCATGATGACCGCGGCGAAGGATTCCCCCCGCTCCATGGCATCCCTGTAGATCTCCAGCGCCTCCTCCCCCCTGGATGAGGCGGTCACCTGGAATCCCAGGTGCCGCAGCATCGATTCCATGGTCTTGATCACCTGCTTCTCGTCGTCCATGATGAGCACCCTGCCGCCCCTGATGACGCCGGGTGATGCCGGCGCCTCTGTCTCAGGGATCGCCCCCGCCGATGCCTTCAGGTAGATCGTGAAGACGCTCCCCCGGCCCGGTTCGGACGTGACCTCGATGTGACCGCCGTGCCGCTTCACGATAAAGAAGGTGCTGGTGAGGCCCAGGCCGTACCCCCCCTCCTTGGTGGAGAAGTACGGATCGAAGACCTTTTCAAGGTGCTCCGGCGGGATTCCCGGCCCGGAATCGGCAATCGTGATTTTAACATACTCGCCGGTCTCAAGGGGTATGTTCGCCGGCAGCCCCGCGACCCTCTCGACGTCGATGCGTATGGCACCCCCGTCCTGCATCTCCTGCATGGCGTTGATGATCACGTTGTTCAGCGCCTGGCTTATCTGGTTCACGTCGATGTCCAGGGGGGGAATGTCCGTGCCGGCCTCGATCTGGCAGGTGACCTTCGATCCCGACAGGACGAAGCCGGCCGATTCCTCGATCAGGTCGATGATCGAGGCCGCCTGTTTTATCGGTGCGCCCCCCCGTGAAAAGGTGAGCAGCTGATGGGTGAGGTTCGTCGCCCGCCGACCGGCCCTCTGAATGCCGGCAAGGAGTTCCGCCAGCTCCCTGTTGTCGCCGGCCATATCGAGACCCATGGAGACGTTGCCTATGATCGCGGTGAGGAGATTGTTGAAGTCGTGGGCGATCCCCCCCGCAAGGATCCCCAGCGATTCGATTTTGCTCACCTTCAGGACCTCCTGCTCGAGCTTCAGCCGTTCGGTGATATCCCTGATGACCAGTACGGCCCCCTCCTCGATGCTGCCCGCCTTGAGAAAGGAACACTGCATCTCCACGCTGCGCTCGAAACCGTCTGAACCGCGGAGCGTCAGCACCCTCGACGGGCGCGTCGATCGTTCACGCATCTCCGCGAGGGGATCGACGGTCTGCCCCTGACGGTCGGTAACGCTCACCGCCTCGGTGAAATGCATCCCCCCCGCTTCGGCAATGGTGCGCCCGATCATCCGCTCCGCCACGGCGTTGAGCAGCGTGATACGGCCCTCGCCGTCGATGGCGACAACAGCATCGGCGATGGATCGGAGCGTGGTATCGAGCCGCTCCTTCTCGCCGTTGATGCGCATGCTCGCCTTCGTGAGCTCCTCCTGCGTGGATATGAGCTCCTCGTTCAGCGCCTCCATCTCGGAGTACTGCGACTGGATCTCCTCGATCTGTTGGAGTATTTTCTTCTCCGCCTTCTTCTGCTCGGTGATATTGGTGATGACCGAGAGGGAGCCGCTTTTCCCCTCCACCTCAATGACCGCGGCCGATATGATTACGTCGATGATGTCGCCGCGCTTGCTGACGCACTGCGCCTCGTATTTCTGAGGCACCGCCGCGCCTGCCATACGTTCCGTGTAGATCCGCTCCACGGTCTCCCGGCCGGGCTGTGGCTCCGCGAAGAGGGAGCTGAAAAGATCGAGAGAATAGAATTCCTTCTCGGTGTATCCGGTCATGTTCATGAGGGCCCTGTTGGCGTAGCGCGCCCTTCTCCCGACGATCAGCAGGATCCCCTCGTGAGCGTTCTCCACCAGGGTGCGGTACCGTTCCTCAGACTCCTTCAGGGCCCGCTGGACCCGGTCCCGCTCGCGGCGCATGAAATTGATCTTGTCTGCCACGCCGAAGGAGAAGAGGAGCACCAGAAGGGTCGATCCGATCATGTAGCTCCACTCGGTGAAGAAGGTGCGGGGGATGAGCGCGAAACCCCGAAGGGAGAAGAGGACACCCCCCACGATGAAGAGGCTCCATGCGGCCATGTAGATTATCGCCTCGCGCTGACGCCGGTGGAGCGAATAGAGACCGTAGAGGATAAGGAGTGATCCGGTTATCGGCACCATGAGGGCGGAGATCCTGGCGCTGTCACGGTACTGCATCAGGAAGACCGAGGCGGCTCCCGCACCCTGAATGATCGAGAGGGCGAGGAAGACCCGGTTCCAGCGGGGGCTCTCCTGGGGGATGTTGAGAAATGATCTGGAAAAGTCTATGGCGATGAGGATCGTGATGAAAAGGATGCAGGGCTGGCTCAGGTTCCCCCATACCGGCGTGTGCGGCCACAGGTACTGGAAGGCGAGGCCGTTGTTCACCATGGACATCATTCCGATGCTGATAATGAACATCGTGAGGTTGAGATAGTTCCTTTCCCTCGTGGAGATGTAGATGAAGGTATTGTAGAACGACAATGCGAGCAGTATCCCGTAATGGATCCAGAGGAGCAGGGATTCCGTTTCCATGCTGTCGTTGAACCGGCCGGGCGACATAATAACAGCCGGCACCGAGATTGCACCGCGCGACTGCACCCTGAGAAAGTAGGTCGACTCGCCGGGGGGCTGGCTGACCGGGAAGACGAAGCTCCGGTATCGCAACGGCCTGGCGTCAAAGTCGAGGGTGTCGCCCGCCGCGATGTGCGTAACGCCCCCGGGAGAGGGGGCGAAGAGAACGATGCTGTCGAGCAGCGGATAATCGATTTTCAGGTACCACACTGCCGGCCTCTCGCCCCTGTTGAGGGTCCTGAACCTGAACCAGTACACCTCCCTGGAGTATCCGAAATTCGGGTCGCCCCCGCTGACCCTCCTGAAGCATCCGTTCATTCCGGGGGAGTTGATATCCCCGTAGCCCAACAGCCCGCTGGCATCGGTGCAGTAATCCATCTGCCCGCTCAGACTCTCCGCGCCGAGCGATTCATTGACAACCAGCGGAGCCTCCGCTGAAAGGGGCCCCCCATTGGCAAACAGAACAATAATGAGCAGTACGACGACGGTGGGGAGCTTTCTTGGAAGATATATCCGCATAGGCAATACTGTAGAGGTTTTTTGAAAAAAAGCAAGCGATAATTTGGATGAATTGCCGGTGCATGACTATGGGGCCGTTGTCAGACCGATGTTTTCAGGACTCGACGCGGTTCCGGCCGCCGGCCTTTGCCCTGTAGAGGGCGGAATCCGCCAGAAAGACGAGATCATAGCGGTTCTTCTCTTTCGACGGATACACGGTGGCGATACCGGCGCTTATGGTGACGACACCGGATACGGGAGATGCGGCGTGAGGGATGGCCATCGCGATCACCGCGGCGCGGATTCTCTCCGCAACGACCATGGCCCCCTCCGGCGGAACCTTGGGGAGCAGAACCACAAACTCCTCCCCGCCGTACCGGGCGGGGAAATCCCCCCCCCGGTGGCACGAGCTCTTGATCGCTTCCGCCACGGTTGCCAGGCACCGGTCCCCCTCCTGGTGCCCCAGGGTGTCGTTGTAGCGCTTGAAGTAGTCGATGTCGATGAAGATGAGCGAGAGGGGGTCCCCCTGCCGGATGGCGCGGCTCCATTCGGCGGCCAGCATGTCCTCGAAGTTCCTCCGGTTGCCCAGTCCGGTCAGGGAGTCCATGAGTGAGAGCTCCCGGAGCATGTCTTCGTTCCTCTTGCGCTCCGTGATGTCCAGCATCACGCCGATGATTCCGGCGGGGATGTCCCCCTCGGTGGTAAAGATACCCCTGAAGAACTGTATGTACCGCTCCGTTCCGCCGGAATCCCTCAATGTGGTCTCGAACACCTGGCGCGGCGGATGCTCCTTCAGCTCCCGGTCCATCCGACGGTGAAGCTCGGCGGTCGCCGCATCGGTTATGTCGGCCACCCTCCTCCCCAGTATCTTGATCTTTGGCCTCCCGGTAAAACGCTCGAAGGAGCTGTTGCATCCGATGAGCATCCCGTCGATGTCGGTGTAGTAGATGGGGTTCGGGATCGTGTCGATGAGGCTGTGCACGAACATGATCCCCTCCCTCGCGGCCAGCTCGGACTTTTTTATCAGGCTGATGTCGTCGATCATCATCAGCAGCCGCAGCTCGTCCTTCATGCTGAAGGGGATGAGATAACAGCCCAGCCAGGCGCTTTTCCCGAAGGTGGTGTTCATCTCGATGACCTGCCGCTTCGGCTCGCCGGACTGCAGGGCCTCCATTGCCCCGTCATAGAGCCCCGATTCCTTCCATGAGGGTATTTCATGGAAGTTCTGCCGCAGTACCGCCCTCATGTCCGGGGCGCCGATAATACTCACGTAACTGCCGTTGGCGTTGATGCACTCCCCGTTGGTGCGATAGGTGGCGATGCCCAGCGGGGAGTTCGATATGATCGCTTGTATGAACTCCAGGGTGTCGTGCATTCGCTGCTCCATGGCCTTCCGCTCGGTGATGGAGGTGGAGGTGCCCAGGAGGCGGTAGATGGCGCCGTCGTCGTCCCGCACCGGCATGAGGCGCGTGATCCACCAGGTCTCCACGCCCCGGAAGGGGAGCATCTCCTCGTACTCCATGAGGGTCCCGGCCGTCAGGCACGCGTCGTACCGGGACCGTATATCCCCGGCGATCTCGGGCGTCAGGAATTCCTCGAGCCTTTTCCCCGCCACCTCGGCATTGCAGAGGCCGGTGAGCCGCTCGTGCGTGGCGTTGATGCCGGTGAGCCTGTATCCACCGCCCGGCTCCACGTCCACCACAAAGACGGCGGTGTCCATGCTGTCGTAGATATTGTGGTAGAAGGCCTCGCTCTCCTTGAGCCGGCGGCCGATCTCGCTCTTTTCGGTCACGTCCCGAACGATGCCCACGGCGTGCCATCGCCCGCCGATCATGAGGGAGTTCAGGGAGAGGTCCACCGTGATCTCCTCACCCGATTTTCTGAGACCCTTCAGCTCCAGCGTCTTTCCCAGGGCGGGGCCGCGGCCGGTCTTCTTGAATCCGACGATCTCCCTGCGGTACGCCTCGAGCTGGTCACTGTTGGCGATAAGGGGATGCAGCTCCTTGCCCATAACCTCGTCCCTGCGGTAGCCGAAGATCTCCTCTGCGGCACGGTTCCAGAGCCTGACGAGCCCCTCGCCGTCGATCATGATGACGGCGTCTCTGGTGGTGTCGATAATGCTGGTGAGGGTCTGCTCGTTGTAGGTGTGTTCCGACTCCATTGCCACCTCGTGAACGCTGTGATGTTACGGTGTCTCCTCAGGGAACCGCGGGGCATCCCTGCAATTAATAATACTGCGTTGAGGCCGTTTCATGGATAGGAATCGAAAAAAAAGTGAGATTCTGCAGATATCAGCACGATTTCCCCGTGATGTCATGGACGGCAGGGGGCTCTGGCACCGGCAGAACCGGCAACCCCCGGGAGGGGCTGACCAGAGGCATCGTGCAGCAATCATGGGAGTGCGGGGTCGGAGCCGTGGAGACATAATGGTTCATTCCAGCCTCCGGTAAGGGGTCAGAGCAATAGAGACATAACGCTGAAGCATCCGGTGCAAGATCGCCACCCCCCTTTGCGATGCTTCCCCGGCGGTCCGGGGGCTATCGGGAATCATTGATCGACAGGTGGCGTATAAAGAGGAAGACGATGACGAAGCTCGCGCAGGCCATCAGTCCGAAGAGGACCGTCATGCCGATTTCGACCGGATAGCCCTTGAGCTTGAGGGTTATGATTATACCCCCCAGGGCGACGGCCATGATGATGTTGAAGACCAGCAGCGACGGTACCAGGAGATAGGCCATGGGGCGCCGCTTCAGCAGCAGCACCGCCGCGATGACGCATCCAGGCAGGAGGATGGCGATGTCCAGCACGTGCACAGGGTTCGTTGCCGTCCCGGATCCTGCGGTGCTCGCCGGGATGGTACCGGATACCATGGCGGGGATTATCTCGGCGAGCCAGATGATGTAGAACGCGCCGGCAAGGCCCAGCAGGTACCACGCGGGATAGCGGGCCGGGGTTTCACTGTCGAACCAGGAACGAACCACCTCGGCATCGACATTGGCGACGATTGACAGGAGCGTCATGAGGGACAGGCCCAGGATGCCGCAGTAGACGAGGAAGAGGGCGTTGAACTTCACGGAAAAGCAGTAGATCGTATAGGAATAGATCGTGTAGAGAAGGAGCCCCGACCAGACGAAGAGGGCGATCTTCGATTCGCCGCGGATGAGCAGCGCAGTCAGGAGGAACAACGGCGCCAGCACCAGCATGTTCACGATATCCTGACCGATACACTGCGTCACGAAGTAAGGGACCTCCCCGGCGTAGACCGATTCGAAAAACACCCCCCCCGCTCCCGCGATCAGGATGAGCAGCACCAGGGGATAGGTCAGGACTGTGAGTTCTTTCACTGTTTGGAACCGGTGCATTCAGCTTCCTCAGGCCTTCATCATTCTCCGCCGCCCCCGGGGAGGGGCGGAAGTCATTTAAAGCTCGGCTTGAACTGGAACTTCCCCGGGGATGAGAAGGTGTCGTTTTTCGTTCCCATCATGTAGTAGCCGCTTTTCTCGGTGTCCTTGGTTACGCCGTCCTCTTTGTAGAATGTCCAGGCCTCGTTTCTCTTGTCGTTCATGTAATTGCCGGAGGCCATCAGCTTGCCGTTGGAGTGGTATTCCCTGTAGGGGCCGTTCTTCCTGTTCATCATGTAATCCCCCTCGGATTTCAGGGCACCCCCGGGGTAGTATTCCCTGGCCGGTCCGTTCTTGATCAGATTGTGCGCCAGGCCGGTGAAGTTGCCCTCGAAGACCAGCTTCCCGTTCTCATAGAGCCACCCCTTGCCGTTCGGGAGTCCCCCGGTGAGGGTGAGCTTTTTCTCCATCTGGCCGCCGGCGGCGTAGTAGTTCCAGATCCCCACCTGGCTGTTCTTCTCGTAGGAGCCCTCCGAGTAGAGATGCCCCTCCTTGGCGTAGGTTCTCCACTTCCCCTGGCGGCCGTTGTTCACGTAGGATCCCTCCTCGGCCTTCTTCCCCGTGTCGTAGAAGAAGGTCCAGGGGCCGGTCTTGTACCCCTCCACCTCCTTTGCCGAAGGGTTCGCCGGTTCCTCGGTCTTCGGCGCCGGTACATACTGCCCCTGCATCTTCCTGGCGCCGTTGGCGTAGTTGGCAAACCAGGGACCCTTCAGCGATCCGTTGTCGTAGGTGGCGCTGACGCTCACGGTGCTGCCGTCCTTGTGGTAGGTGATGGAGGTCCCGTGCTTCTTGTCGTAGAGCCAGTTCGTCTCCGATTTCAGCTTTTCGTCCGGGAAGTACAGTTTCTCCGGTCCCTGCTTCCTCCCGCCGGCGTAGCCGGCCTCGGACTCGATCGTGCCGTTGCTGTGATAGGTCTTCTTGATTCCGTCGACCCTGTCCAGGGCGTACTGCTCCTCGGATTTCCTCCCGCCGTTTTCGAAGAAGTTCTCAACCGGTCCGTTCAGCTTCCCCTCCAGGTAGTTCATCTTCACGCTGACGGCGCCGCTCTTGTAGTACTGCGTCCACGGGCCGTCCATCTTATCGTCTTTGTAGGCCCCCTCCTTCCCCTTCTCCCCCGTGTCGTAGAATACCGTCCAGGCGCCGTGCTTCACCGCCTTTCCCTCCACCTTTTTTATCTCGCCCCTCGACATGACCCTGCCGTTGGGGTAATAGAGTTCCATGGTGGTGTCGGTGACCTTCGGCTCCTTCTGCGTGCCGGAGCCCTGGCCGGACTGCTGGGACGAGCTGCATCCGAAGATGAAGGCCAGTGCCAATGCGAAGACAATTTTTTTCATGGAAGTGCCCTCCGGTAATGATGGGGAAAATATACCATCGCCCTTCTCTCCCTGTCAATCGCAAATCCTTCCTTCCGACACTGTACGTGCTTGACACGACGGCGTGGCGGGGGGATAGTCCCCCCGGAGGTAGGGGGGAGTCCATGGATCGGGAGAGCGCCGGGGATATCCGGTTTGAATCGATAATGGTTCCGGTGGCGGAGGGGGAGCGGCTCCACATGAAGCGGATATGGAGGGAGCCGGCGGGGCCGCCGGTGCTGATGCTTCACGGCGCCATCGAGAATTCTCGCGTCTTCTATTCGGAATCGGGGAAGCGGCTGGGGCCCTGGCTGGCCCGCCGCGGCTACGACGTCTACGCCGCTGACCTTCGCGGCAGGGGGGGAAGCCTGCCGCATGTCAGCGCCGTCTCGCGTTACGGACAGACCGAGGCCATCACCCAGGACATCCCCGCATTCATGGAGAGGATCGCCGCGATCCGGAAAGGGGAGCGCCAGCACTGGATCGCCCACTCCTGGGGCGGCGTGCTCATGAATTCGCACCTGGTGCGGTTCCCCGAGCACATCCCCATGGTGCGCTCCCTCACCTTCTTCGGCACCAAGCGGAGCATCAGGGCGGTGAACCTCCAGCGAATCATCCAGATAGGCCTCTTCTGGAACGTTATCGCGCGCATCATTGTTATGCGAAAAGGGTACCTGCCGGCCTCGTCGGTGGGGTTCGGGCTCGGGTCGGACGACGAGAGCAGGAAGTCACACCTTCACTGCGTGACCTGGGCGGGGAGGGCTCGCTGGGTTGACCCGGACGACGGCTTCGATTACGGTCGGGCGGCGGGGGAGGTCGCGCTTCCGCCGGCCCTCTACCTGGCCGCGGTGGGGGACGCCTGCCTGGGGCACCCGGCCGACGTGCGCCGCTTTATGAGCGAGTCGGGGCACGAAGGCGCGCCCTACCTGCTCCTGGGGAAACGCCACGGGAACCTCCACGATTACGACCATCTCTCCATGGTGACCCACCCGGATGCGACCTCGGACCATTTTCCCGCGGTGGTCCGGTGGATCGAATCCCATTGAGCCCCGCCGAGGGCCGGTGCCTGGACAGGGGGCGCTCAGTAGAGCTCGTATCCCCTGATGGCCGTGAGGGTTCCCCTCCGTGATATGGATTCCGGCACCTCGGGGCTGCCGCCGGCCACCGTGAACCCGTGGAAGGTGAGGTCCAGGTCAAGGACCATCCGGTCACTGTCGCAGCTCCGGATGGTGAAGGTGCCGCGAGCCCTGCGGGTCTCGATCTGTCCGACCTGACCCCCCTTGGCGTACCAGATCGCCACGCCCTTTGTCCCGGCGTCGTGGGGGGTCCCGGTGGCCAGGGTCTCGGGGATTGTGATGTCGAAATTCTCGTAGATGTACTCGGTGCGGAACCACACCTCGCTCCGGATGTAGCTTTTCACGATCCGGCAACCCCCCGTGCGATCCAGTGACGCCCCGAACTGGCCGAAGTCCGGGTTGTCGACGAATCCGCAGCCGTGATGATGGCGCGGCGCGCAGGAACAGACGAACAGCGCGATCAGGGCGGGAAAGAGCATTCTGAACTTCATATCGCTGCCTCCGGTCTGATGATGCCGCCGCACATGGCGCAGCGGTTTAAAGGGCGCCGGCGGGTTCCCGGACCTCACCGGTCGGCGGGCGGGGGAGCGGCGTCCTGGTCCAGGATCTTCTCCGGTAGTATCTCCCCCGGGAGGATCTCGATCCCCACCATGCAGATGTCGTCGGGAAAGCGGGCCGAGCCGCTGAAGAGGCGCATCCCTTCGTGGATGCTGTCGACGATCTCCCCGATGCCGCGCCCCGAATGCTCCCGTATGATATCGTGCATGCGCGATTCAAACAGTTCCCCCTGGGGGTCCGTTATCTCGATGAGCCCGTCGGTATAGAAGAGGATCTTGTCGCCGGAACGCATCTCGACCCTCTCCTCCTCGTATCCGCCGTCCACGAAGGGCCCCAGCGGTGCCCCCCTGCTCTTCAGCATGGTGATCCCGCCGCCCCGTATCAGCAGGGGGTAGGGATGGCCGGCCCTGGCGAAGGTGAGGTTGTTCGTCTCGTTGTCGAAGATCCCGTAGAAGGCGGTGATGAAATGTTCGGTCACCAGCGATTTCAGTGCGCTGTTCAGGTATTCAAGGAGCCTTCTGGGGGAGAGCCTGTTGATGCCTGAGGTGACGAGCAGCGATTTGAGCATCGAGGTGATGAGGGCCGAGTGGAAGCCGTGTCCGGAGACATCGCTGATGAAGATGCCCAGGGCCCGCTGCTCCTTGAAGTTCAGGAAGTCGAAAAAATCACCCCCCATCTCCTTCACCGGGATGTATTTTGTGTACACCCGGCAGTGACGGCTCTCCGGTGGGGTCTGGGGTATGATGTTCTGCTGCACCCTCCTGGCGAGCTCCATTTCCGTGTCGATCTCCCGCTGCGTCGCGTCGATGGTCAGCCCCGCCGAGAATTCGGAAAAGCGCAGCCGCTCCATCAGCCAGCTCCCGGCGAGCGATGCCAGGAGCAGTATGCCTGTGTTCAGGAGGACCGGCTGCTGATACGGCTCCCCCGCCGCATAGATCATGTAGGCGAAGGAGGGGATCGCGGGAATGAGGTACAGCGGTAGAAGGACCCTCGCGCCGCTGTTCGACAGGATAAGGATCAGGAGGACCGCGATTATCAGTTCGGTGCCGTAGCCGGAGAAGTGGGGGGTGCGCATCGACATGATCATCAGCCCGCAGAGCATGATCGTGTTCGATAGGAGAAAGGCGTGGAAGAGGGGGACGAAGAATCTCATGGTGCCTTTGCCGCGCAGCGCAACGGCCAGGAGCGCCGCAGCGAAGGGTACCGGCAGGGACCTCAGGGCGATGGCTGCGGCGGGGAGGCGGGCCCCGGTGCAGTCGAACGCGGTGAGCAGGGGGAGGAGCAGCAGCTCCAGGGCAGCGATGACTCTGAAGATGCGGATGTTCTTCTTCCGCAGAAATGCCCGGTATTGTTCCATCAATTCCCTGTCGGGATTACTCCCTTTCATCGGGGCCTCCGTCGTGCCGTTGCTTACGAATAATGGACCAGCCCCGGCTCTTTTTTCAAACATATTTCACGTCCTCCGAGAATTAATCGGAAAAGCCCTACCGTGAACGGCGATGGCGGGAGGAGCCTCTTCCGAAATGGCGGGCAGCCCAGGAGCGCGGGATCGAACGCTCGATCCTCCGTTCCCTCACCGGGGGGAGGAGCCAGAAAAAATCGAGGCCGCTGCGGCGTTCGATCTCGTCGACGGTGCAGAGATGCGCCAGGAGGCTTCGGGCATTCCCTCTCTGGTCGAAGATGAACCCCGCCACGCGCACTCCCCCGGGGTTGCGAACGGCGACGATCTTCCAGAACCCCGAGGGTATCCTGTGCGGCTCGTCCGCGCCGGGGAGCTGCGGCATGGGCCGCTCGAAGAGCGGGCCGGCCATGACGTAGACGGTTCCGCCCGAAACGGCGAGCTCCCGCTCGCGCTCCTCCATCTGTTTCCACAGGCCCCTGTTGAGTGCGGAATACTGGGGCATGATGTTGGAGAGGTAGTTCGATTCCCTGCGGTTTACCGTGCCGCGCATCGAGCCGTAGGGTGCCATGTGCCCCCTGTCAAGATTCAGCCGGGAGTTGGCGCCGCGATAGTCCTCCGGCTCAAGGGTCTCGTCCTCTTCGAGCCAGGGATCGGCGCGCCATCGCCGCTGCCCGCCGCCACCGGTCTTTACCGGAACGACCCTGTAGGCGACCCAGTCCGCCAGCTTCGTCCCGTCGTTTGACGAGAGGGCGTAGCCGTCGCGGATTATGAGATCATTCGACGCCGGCGCGCCGGCCGGATAGCCGTAGATGAAGTGTCTGCAGTGTATCTCGGGATACCGGTGCGCGGCGGCCATGACCGCACCGTGGCTGAAGGGCGCCGTTACCAGCATCACGGCAATCCCCAGGGCCGCCCACGGCACCGGTGATAACGGAGGGGCCGCAGTCCGGGACGGCATCATTTCAGGTCCCTGATGTAATCGGCCGGGCCGGTGATGATCATCGGGGATTTCCCCTTTTCGAGCCACCGCAGCAGCTTGCGCATGCTCAGCTCGGATATCCCGATGGACCCAGCGGTGTACATCCTCTGGTGGGGCCACAGATGTATCGTCAACTGCCGGTCTCTCTGCTCTCTGGATACCAGGAGGATCTGGAGGCGGCTGGAGTAGTAATCGCGCCTTTTCCCGGCCGGGGGATCGGAATCGGCGCACCCCCCGGGGACGTTGAATGTTGGCATCGGCTCCTGCCGGTAATCCAGCCCTGTCGCGGGGGGTGCATCGGTGCCGAAGGCCCCTGCCACGGTGAAGATCCCCCGGGGCGTCTCCAGCGGCGCGGCACCGCCGGACTCGCCGGGTGCGAATCCGCGCTTCCCCATTGACGCCCAGAAGGGAATAAACTGCACCTGCCACGAGCCCTTCACCAGCTGGTAGGAGTAGAGCAGCGCATGATGGCCCGGCGCGGCCGTCGTCACGATCATCACCTGTTCGGCGGCGCCGATCTCCACCGGATGGCGGTTCAGGATCGATAGAAAGGCCGAGGGGGGCGCCTGGGCGATGGCTCCCGCCGTGGCGGCAAGCGAAACCAGGGACAGCGCGGCGCGCATCATGAGTTGTTTCGTTTTTTTCGGCATCATCGTAACCCCCGTGCTCTCCCCTTCGTATGGGGCGGCTCTGTGCGAAAAATGCAAGTGATTTTTATCCATTGGCCGCGACGGCGCGGGAGCACCGGTTTTTGTATTGTCAGCGGGAGCGCCGTTGGCTACCATGCCTGCGGATCAGCGATAATCATCATGAATACGATACTGGAAGTTCAGGGACTGGTGAAGCATTTCCCCGGTGTCAAGGCGGTTGACGGGATCAGCTTTGCCATTCCCCGGGGGACCTGCTACGGCCTCCTGGGGCCAAACGGGGCGGGGAAGACAACCACCATTGAGATGATCGAGGGGATACTGACCCCCACCTCGGGGGAGATCCTCTACAAGGGCCGCCGCATGGGAAGGGGCGACTTCGACGAGCTGGGCGTGCAGCTCCAGAACACCGAGCTGCCGCAGTACCTCACCGTCCGGGAGACCGTGGCGATGTTTCGGCGGCTCTACAGCCGGAGGGCCCGCATGGATTGGCTCATCGAGACCTGCAGGCTCGGGGACATACTGGAGAGGGATAACCGGAAGATATCCGGGGGGCAGAAGCAGCGGCTCCTCCTGGCCATGGCCCTGGCCAACGATCCCGAACTGGTCTTCCTTGACGAGCCCACCACCGGGCTCGACCCCCAGGCGAGGCGCCACCTCTGGGAGATCGTGAGGGACATGAAAACCGACGGGAAGACCGTCGTGCTGACCACGCACTACATGGAGGAGGCGCAGATTCTCTGCGACGATCTGGCCATCATGGATTACGGGAAGATCATCGCCGGGGGTTCGCCGGCGGCACTGCTGGACCGGCATCGCGGCGGCGTCACGGTGATGCTCAGCGGGATCGCGGATCACGGGATTTTCCAGAGCCTCCCCTGGCGGTGGCGCGTCGACGACGGCAGGGTGGAGATCCACACCGATTCGCTGAATCGGTGCATGCGGGACCTGCTGGGGCTCGGGGTGGACCTCTCGTCGATGACGGTGCGGTCCTGGAATCTGGAGGACCTCTTCCTGGAGCTCACGGGACATGAACTGAGGGGATGACGATGGCGAAGCTCACCAGGATCTGGACGCTCTTCATGACGAGGAACCGGGAGTTCTTCCGGGACCGCTCGACCCTTGCGTGGAACGTCCTCTTCCCCGTCCTTGTGATCGTGGGGTTCAGCTTCATGTTCGGCCAGGGGGGGCAGAGCCAGTACAAGATCGGCCTGGTGGGGGGGCGCGGCGCCATGGACTCCCTCCCGGCATACGAGCGGTTCGGGAAGACGAGGTACATGGAGTTTCTGGACTTTCCCTCCGCAGCGGCGGCGCTGGAGCGGCTCCGCCATCACCGCGTCGACCTGGTCCTCGATCCTGCTGCGGGGAGATACTGGACCAGCAGCACCTCCCCCAAGGGGTACGTCGCCACCCGGCTGCTCTCCAACGCGCTGCGGAACGGCGATGTCCCCCTCGAGGGCTCCACCGTCTCCGGTGTCGAGATCCCCTACATCGAATGGCTCTTCCCCGGGATTCTGGGCATGAACATGATGTTCAGCGCGCTCTTCGGCGTCGGCTACGTGGTTGTGCAGTACAGGAAAAACGGGGCGCTGAAGAGGCTCAGCGTGACGCCGGTGCGCCCCCACGAGTTCCTGACCGCACAGGTGCTCTCCCGGATGTTCATACTCATGAGCACCACGGCAATCGTCTACGGCGGCTGCGCGCTCCTCTACGGATTCCGGTGCCGCGGGTCATACCTCGCCCTGGTGCTCCTCTTCTTCGCCGGCGGGTTTTCCATGGTCTCGCTGGGCCTCCTGGTGGCCTCCCGGAGCAGCAGCGAGGAGTTCGCCAACGGCATACTGAACCTCATCTCCTGGCCCATGATGTTCACCTCGGAGGTCTGGTTTTCCCTGGAGGGGGCGAATCCCTGGGTACGCTGGCTCTCGAAGGCCTTTCCCCTCACCTACATGATTGAAGGGGTACGCCGCGTGATGAACGACGGCGCGGGGCTGGCGGAGGTGTCGATAAACCTGGCGGTACTGGCGGTCATGTCGCTCTGCTTCCTCGCGGCCGGATCCCTTCTCTTCGTCTGGCAGAAGAAGGGCTGATGCCCGCGTCCCTCCCGCCGGCGGGATAATCCCCCGGAACCGCCGCCGGCGGCAATAAAAATATTGACGGCGCACCCCTTTCGTGGTATCCTGAATCTGTATAAGCCATGGCGAACATAACGTCATTATCGAAACGGCAGCTGCCGGAGGCCATCCGTGTCCTGCGGGACACATGGGCGGATTCCTATTCCTCGTGCTTCACCCCCGATGTCGTCGAGCGGGCCTCGGCCGTCTGGCACGATCCCACCCTCCTGGACAAGCAGATGAAGAACCCCGACGTGAAGTTCCTCGCGGCGCTGGAGGGGGATTCGCTGGTGGGGCTCTCCACGGTGATCAGGCGGGACGACGGCGGTATCGTCATCGGCAGGCTCTACGTGCATCCCTCGGCCCAGCATCGGGGGATCGGCACGCGGCTCTACGAGATGTCCATCGACGCCTTCCCCGGAGCGACGAGGGCGCACGTCGAGGTGGACGAGCGGAGCGCGAAGGGGCTCTCCTTTTACCGCAAGCTCGGCTTCTCCGAAACGGGCCAGCGGACCGAGGTGATCGAGGGCCTCGCGATGAAGGTCCTCATACTGGAGAGGGACCTGTAAGGGTCAGTGCCAGAGTCCGAAGACCTTCCAGCGGGGCGAACGCTCCACCTCGGGATAATGCCTGGGGAGCACACTGAAGAGGTGATGGGGATAGACGATGTGCCCGGCGGATTCCTCCATCGCCATGAGGCGCTCGATCCTTCTCTCGGTGTGCGGGTGCGTCCTGAGAACCGACGGCGCCGGAACCTTCCTTCCCGGCATGAGCAGCGAGTCCAGAATCGACGGCGAATAGCGGTCAATTTTCCGCAGGGCCGTGGCGAGCCCCCGGGGGTCACCGGTGAGCCGTACCGCGTTCAGGTCCGCGTCGAATTCCCTGGTTCTCGAGAGGGCCAGCTGCAGGAACAGGCTCACCCTGGGCGCGATGATCAGCACCAGGAGAAGTATCCAGGGGACCGGCACGCCGCCGAAGAAGAATGCCGGGATGTAGAGGAAGAGGAGTATCATTCCGATGTTGGAGATTACCAGCGTGAACCTGCTCAGGCTGTCCGCCAGTCCCATGATCTTCAGGTCGTCGTGCTGGATATGGCTCATCTCGTGGGCCATTACGGCCGTCAGCTCGTTCCAGTGCAGGGCCCTGATGAGTCCGTCCGTGAGGGCGATGGCCGCCCGATCCCGCCCCCCCACGGAAAAGGCGTTCATGATCCTGCTGGGGATGTAGTGAAGGACCGGCACTGACCGGAGCCCCGCCCTGCGGGCCAGCTGCGTGGCGATTCCGTAGAGGCCCCGCGCCTCCTCCACCGTGAGCGGCCGTGCCCGGTACATGCGCAGCACCAGCCCCGGGGAGATCCTGGGACTCAGGATGAAGAGGAGCGCGCCGAAGAGTACCGAGAAGACCAGTCCCTGGACTCCTCCGATGAAGAGCCCCAACGAGGCCATGATGGTGATCATCATTGCGATGATGGCCAGCGATTGCAGCAGGTTCGCCGCCCTTCTGGCGGTGTATTCCTTTTCATTCAGTGTCATGATGCTTCGGCCCCTTCGGATCACCGCCGCAGGAACGCCATGGCGTCACGAGCGGTTGCCGCCGGCGCCTCCTCCATGGGGACGTGCCCGAGACCGGGATACACGATGACCCTGGCACCGGGGATATCGGCGGCGAACCTGCGGGCGTGTTCCGGGGGGATCACCCTGTCCAGGGCCCCCCACTGTACCAGCACCGGCAGGCGCAGTTCCCGGATTGCCGGCGAGAGGTCCTCGCGGGCCACCGCTCCCCGGTCGATCATCGCCTGGCGGTTCCCCTCACGGAGCATTATCTCGTAATACCGGTCGATGAGTCCCTCGGTCACCCTCGATGGATCGCCGTAGACCTCCCGGACCCCGGCGGCGACGAGCACCCGCGGCGTTATGTGGCGGAGCAGGAGGTTTATCCCCGGCACCCTGGAGATGCCCAGGAACGAGCGTCCCTCGATCGGGTAGCCGGCAGGGTCGACGAGAATAAGCCGGTCGACCTTTCCCGGATTGGAACGGGCATAGCTCCAGGCGATCAGTCCTCCCAGGGAATTGCCGGCCATGTGGCACCGGGTTATCCCTGCCGATTCCAGGAAACGCTCCAGGAATTCCACGTACCACCCGATCCGGTAGTCGCCGATGGCGTTCGGACCGGTGAGGCCGAAGCCCGGCAGGTCCAGGCGGACGATCCTGAAGCTTCCCCCCATGGAGTCGACCCAGCCGTCCCAGGTGTGCAGTGAGGAGGCGGTGCCGTGGATGAGCACCAGGGGGAACCCCTTCCCCTGGTCCCGGTAGTGGACCCTCAGTCCCTCCACCGTGATGAATCGGGACGGGGGTGCCCCGTACCTCTTCTCAAGCAGGGCCGGCGGGATGTCCCGCCGGTACTGGGTCGCCACGAGGACCGCCAGGAGGGCGATGAGCGCCGGCGCCGCGTATTTCAGGATACGCTTCATGGCCCCTGGCGTCCCCTCATCCCTTCCATGGCCGGCGCTCCGGGATGGAGGCCGGGGCGATCCCCCGGGCGGCGAACTGGGGGGTGAGGTAGAGACCGCAGTAGCAATGGCCGAACTCCGCCTGGTCGGGACGGCAGTAGTGGCAGGGACAGATGATGTCCTCGTCCTCCCTTCTCGTCCCGGATGCGTCGCGGCAGGGGCAGGAGTAGTACCCGTACCGGTTGTTGTTCTTCGTGAGTCCCTGGAGGAGCATATCCAGGAATTCGTCGTCACGGTTGAGGATCCAGCCCTGCTTCTCTGCAACGAGATTCGCGAACCTCCTGGTGTCATCGACGGTTTTTGGTGTCATCGCTCCACCCCCAGGGTCTTGATCCATTCCTCCTCGGTGAATCCTATGAGGAACCGTTCGTTGTTGATGACGAGGAAGGGGTACCGCACCTGCTGCTTGAAGGTATCGTAGAGGTGCCCCTTGATCTCCTCCTTGATCTCCGGCGTCTGATCGTCCACGTAGAGATACCTGAACCTGATGGAGCGCTCCCTGAGAAAGGCCAGGGCACGTCTGCAGAATCCGCAGGTGGAGAGCGCGTAGACCGTCAGCTCGCCCAGGTTCCGGCTCCCCTCCTCCTGCTGAAATAGTGTTTCATGTTTCATCGCATTCACCTCTATGCAGCGAATATAGTCTCCAGCCGAGAAAAGTCCATTAAAAAAAAGAAGCGTCCCCCCATGCGGGCAGACACGCGGTACAGCGCCATGGGGATTTTATTGTTGACCTCAATGGCCCCGGTGACTATTGTCGTAAAGGAGAGACCAAAGGAGACAGAGATATGGGTGTTGTGGGAATCGTGCTTGTCATCGCCTGTGCCGCAATCGGCGGCTTTATTATCGTCGATACGTATCTCGGCGCACCGCCGAAGCCGAGGACCTTTATCATCGTGCTGGTTCTGGCCCTGCTGGGCGTGATGCTGATCGTGGTGGACTACAATACCCAGCCCCTCACCACCCATGCGGAGCTCTCCACCGGCGAGATCGAGTTCATCTACGGGAAGACCTCCAGCAAACTTTCATCACCCTCGCGCATCAAGATCAAACGCAACGTGTATCCCTGGTACAGCATGTTCAAGCGCAACACCCTCGATATCACCATACTGCCCGACGAACGGGAGGTCGCGCCACCCGAAGCGAAGCACTGATCGTCCTCACTTCAGGTATATCACCGTGGCCCCCCAGTTGGGGCCGTCGTCGCCCCACGATTTCACCGACGGATTGTCCCTGAGCAGCTCGTAGAGCCGGTGTTTGGCGAAGGATTTCCCCTTTCCGTGTATCACCCGTATCCGCTTCAGCCCCTTGACCGATGCCTGGTCGATGAATTCGCTCACCACCGCGTCCCTGTCCCTGGGATGGAAGTGGTGGAGATCGCATTCGTCCCCGAAATCCAGTGGCTCCCCGTTACCCATTACCGTTCCCCCCCAAAAAGAACAAGCGCCTGTGTAAAGGGCGCTTTTAAGTGGAGGGTCTCAATGAAAAAAATCGTGTTGTAGTGTATATGGTACATGGGGGACCGAAAGGTTACAGCGGTTTCGCTTTTTTTTGCTTTTTTTTTATTGCCTGGGGGGATCCTCTTCCCTGGCCCGTTTCCTCTTCAGGGAGTAGTAGGAGTAGCCTGAGTAGGCCAGGGCGCCCAGAAGGAGAGGAATATCCTCGATCCACTCGAAGGGGGGCGGGCCGGGGATGAGATCGATGGGGGATATCAGATAGATGACCGCCAGAACCAGCATTACCAGGGACGTGATGAAGCGTTTTCTGGCCGCCTCCACCGTTGTGTCCGGGAGCTTTTTCATACAGGCATTCTGCAGGAAAAAAAAACCGTTTCAAGCATTTTTTTATTGTTGAAATGAATCTTTCGGCGGATGCAGTGGGGAGAGGAAAAAAACGGGGAGCGGCCACTATGAAGGACATGATCATCATCGGCGGCGGGCCGGCGGGCCTCACTGCTGCGATATACGGCGTGCGGGCTGGGCTCGACCTGGTGCTCCTGGAGCGTCTCTCTCCGGGCGGCCAGGTGGTGAACACCTGGGAGGTGGAGAACTATCCCGGATTCGCCCAGCCGGTGCCCGGATGGGAGCTCATGGCGGGGATGGAGTCGCAGGCGCGCCGGCTCGGCGTTGCCATCGAGAGCGGCGACGTCGTCTCCCTGGCCAGGGCTGGCGACGGCAGGCTCGTGCTCTCAATGAACGGCGGCGGCGCCATGGAGGCCAGGAGCGTCATCGCCGCCTCGGGCGCCAGCTTCAGGAAGCTCGGCGTCCCGGGGGAGAACGAGCATCTCGGCCGGGGCGTCTCCTACTGCGCAACCTGCGACGGCGCCTTTTTCAAGGGGAAGGTGACCGCCGTGGTGGGGGGGGGCAACACGGCGCTGGAGGAAGCCTTCTTTCTGACCCGCTTCGCCTCCAAGGTGTACATCATACACCGCAGGGACCAGTTCAGGGGGGAGCGCATTCTTCAGGAGCGGGTCCTCTCCTGTGCGGCAGTGGAGCCGGTGTACAGTTCCACGGTCTGTTCGGTGAACGGCGGCGAGAAGGTCGAGAGCGTAACCCTTCTGGACAGGGTCACCGGCAAGGAATCCCTTCTTCCGCTGGACGGCCTCTTTGTCTTCGTGGGCGTTGATCCGAATACGGCCTATCTGCCGAAGGAGCTGTTGAATGACCGAGGGGAGGTGGAGGTGGACATTCAGATGCGGACCCGGTGGGCGGGCCTCTACGCCGCCGGCGACCTCAGGAGCCACTCAAAGCGGCAGATCGTCATGGCGGCGGCGGACGGCGCCACCGCCGCCATGGAGGCCGGCGAATACCTTGCCTCGGGGTGTTAGCCGCCGGGTCTCACCCGCTCCCCGACGAGGACCTGGCAGGGGCCGCAGAGGGGATACCTCCGCCGCCTCATGAGATCCTCCGGTACCATCGAAGGATACCCTGCCAGAGCGTCTCCCGCAGGTCCCGGATCCTCAGCTCGTCGACCCGCAGGTAGTCGTAATTGAAATGGGTGTCGTTGATGAAAAGCGATTTCGTTATGGAGAGCCGTACGTAGGGGACCCCGCTGATGCCGAATTTCCTTATGAGCGATGAACGGGGAGGCGCCTCGCCGATCCCGCTCGGCATGATCGACTGGTCCTCGTCCCCCAGGCCCTGCAGGATCGATTCCAGAAGGAGCCGGGCCTTCTCCTCCTGGCAGGTGATGATCGCGCCGTCCTCCCGGGAGAAGGTGTGCGCCACCGATACCGTGGCCCTGGGGGCGCCGGTGTCGTGCGCGGCCGGCGGTCCCATCGGCATCACCGTATGACATTCGATGACGCAGTCGATCTCTCCAGTACCGATGATCCTCTCTGCCGCCATGAAGAAGGGGAAGTAGTAGCGCTTCAGTATGTTGGCGATGGCGGTCTCGTCGGGGAATACGTCGTCCCTGAAGGTGTTCCTGCCGAAGAGGGTCGTCGCCTTAACCACGCCGTCGGGCTTCGACCGCGAGACGTCCTTGTACGAGCGGTCCAGGTCCACGAAGAGGCGTGAGGCGTCGGCATCCAGCGTTGCCGCCACCCGGTCACCGAAGCAGAAGAGATCGTTGGCGCAGGTGTCCGCCTGCATGAAAAGATCGAACCTGTCCACCGTCTCGTAACCGGAGAGCTCCTCGGGGACGAGATAGCCGCCGTGTGGAATCAGTATGAGAATCGGGTACTTTTTTTTTAACATTGTGCGATCGTTGGTCCGCTATTTATGGGGGTTCTCTGTGCCGACAGTCAATAACATTTTTTCCTGTACCCGCCGTGACGGCGACAGGGGAGGGTGGAGGGGGGATGCCGAGCTCCTTGGCGATGTATGCCTCCCCGGATAGTTGCAGTGATCAACGGAGACCAGGGAATACTGATCTGTTCATGTAACAATGGCAGGGATTTAAAAAAAAGTCCATCCAGACGGTATTTTTATTGACAAACAGTTTCTCCACCGTACGATGACATCACGATGCAGGGGAGTGCCTCATGATAGTCGGCAGAAAAGGGATCGGCGCAGAGGTAAGGAACATTCCGCTGTTGCGTTTGTTCTGTTTTCCGGGGGGAGTCGTGATGACCCTGCGGTTTTCAGGACAAGGGTACACATGGTAGGATATGGGTTTTTAACGCCATATATAGGGTAGGGTTCTCGGGCTGTTCCTCACGGAATGGCCCCTTTTTTTTTCAATTAAAGCTCTATAATGGCGCTATTCGGGGTTTTCGACAGGGGAACCGCGGCGGGCGCCGCACTGAGTGACGGTGGAGGGGCCTACCAGATGTAAAGGAGGGGATTGATGGTTTCGCCGTGACGCATGAAGGTGAAGTGCAGATGCGGCCCCGTGGACCTTCCGGTGCTCCCCACCGTTCCGATACGGGAATTCTTGTCCACCCACTCACCCTCCTTGACCCGTATAGAGGAGAGGTGCCCGTAGAGGGAGGAGTAGCCGTCCCTGTGCTGGATCATCACCGTGTTGCCGTAGCCGCCGCGCCAGCCGGTGAATATGACGATCCCTTCCATGATCGGCTTGATGGGGCGCCCTATGGGTGCCATGATGTCCAGCCCGTTGTGGAACCAGCTCTCATGAAAATGGGGGTCGGTCCTGTCGCCGAACATGGAGGTGTACCTCCCCCGCACCGGTGACTGAAAGGTTTTTCTCATGCCGTAGATGCTGGCCATGGAGTCGTTCATCACCTCCGGCGTGGCATGCTTGAAGAAGACGAGCCGCATGTCGTCGGTGGAGATGAGATGAAACGGGGTGGGGAGGTAATGGCCGCTCACGGCATTGTGCGGGGCCAGGATCTTTTTCATCCGCACCACGTCGTAAAAGGTATCGAAGGGGAAGAGGACGCCGTTTTCGGAGGGGATCACGATGTCGTGCCCCTCGGCCGGGACGAGGTCCCTCATGAAGGGATTGGCGGCGATGAGGGTGTCGATGGTGATGCCGTAACGGCTTGTCAGGTCCCAGAAGGACTCGCCCTGGCGCATCCGGTGTATCCTGAGCCTGATGCCCATGTTGGCCGGGTGTTGTTTCACGAACTTGATGTATTCCGATTCCGAGTGAAAGATAGGGAAGCCGTTCCGGGTTGTATAGCCGCGGGAGTCGACCACGATGCTGTCGTGGACGATCGCCGCTATGACATTGCCCAGGAACAGGATGATCGCGATGCTCGCGGCGGCCAGTTTCAGGTATAATTTAAGCTTTCTGAGCTGGTAGTTGGTGATGGGGAGTTCAGGTAGCATCATCCCTCTCCGAGTTTCTTTGATTTAACCGCCGCACTTTCTACCGCGTCGATCACGATGCCGGAAAACCCGGCGCGCTCGAGCACATGGACCGCATCGATGGTGGTGCCGCCGGGAGAGGTGACCCTCCCGCGCAGCGTGATGGGGTCTTCCGAGCTCTCTAGAACCAGTTTTGCCGATCCCAGGACCGTCTGCGCCGCCAGCAACAGGGCCTTGTCCCTGGGCAATCCCATCTTCACGCCCCCGTCCGCCATGGCCTGGATGAAGGTGAAGACGTATGCCGGACCGCTGCCGGATACCGCCGTGACCGCGTCCATGAGCCTCTCCGGAACCTCGATGGCCCTGCCGACGCATTGAAACACCGAAACCACGCGCTCCATCTCCTCCGCCGTGATTCTCCCGCTCCCCGAAAGCGCGGTTACGCCTTCACCCGTCAGGGCAGGGGTGTTGGGCATGGCCCTCACGATCTTTGCCGACGGGCCGGTGATCCTCAACATGGTGCCG
The DNA here is from genome assembly GCA_016929135.1 of Spirochaetota bacterium. Taxonomy (GTDB): domain Bacteria; phylum Spirochaetota; class UBA4802; order UBA4802; family UBA5550; genus JAFGJK01. The sequence continues at coordinate 49,088 of JAFGJK010000028.1, forward strand.
ATGGCGACGCCCGCGGCTATGGAGACGAGAACTGTGTCCGGTCTGATAGATTTGTGTATTTCTTCGAGGACAGGGATTATCCTGTCCGGTTTTACAGCTAATACCACAATGGGGGAATTGTCAACGAGAATTTTCAGGCTCTCGCAGAGGCGATGACCGCCGGCCTCGGCCAGGCGGTGCGCCTTATCGGCGTCGATATCGAAGAGGGAGATCGATTCCGGCGCGTACCGCCGAGCGATCCCCCCCGCCAGGGCGGTCCCCATGTTGCCGGTCCCCACGATTCCGATGCTGAGCAGCTCGTTCCTCGCCTTCATGGATAGCTCCTCTCGCCGAAGATTGCGGTGCCGATCCTAACCATGGTGGCACCCTCCTCTACCGCAATGGCATAATCGGAGGACATCCCCATTGAGAGCTCCCGGAGCTGCCTGTCCAGGGAGGCGTTGATGCGATCCAGCAGTTCCCTGGCACCCCGGAAGGTCGCTCTGATCACGGATGCGTCATCGGTGAAGGGTGCCATGGTCATGATGCCCACAAGCTCGATGTGGGGGAGCCTGAGCATCGCCTCTGCCAGCTCGATAGATTCGTCTGGAGAGACGCCGCTTTTTGTGTCCTCGCCGGAGATGTTCGCCTGGATCAGCACCCTCTGACGCTTCCCCAGCCTTTCCGCCTCCTCGTTCACCCTCGCGGCGGTGCTTATCTTGTCGATGGAGTGGATCACGTCGAAGAGGGCCACCGCGTCCCTGGCCTTGTTTGACTGGAGGTGGCCGATCATGTGGAAAAAGAAATCACCGTGCAGGTTCGGAATCTTCCGCTTCGCCTCCTGCACCTTGTTCTCGCCGAAGATGCGGATTCCCTGATCGATGGCCCCCTGTATCAGCGGCTCGGGAAAGGTTTTCGAGACCGCGATGATCCGCACCTCGTCGGGATTTCTCCCGGCGGACCTGGCTATGCCGTCGATCTCCCCCCGGATCGTTGTATAATTGTCCAGTACGCTCATGGGCCATTCTGTCAGAGTCACATTTGATCGTACGTAGGATAACCCTGTGGCGGTACAGGTCAAGACATAAATTGTCCGCGGGACTGCCAATTTCTCGGTGCACCGCGTTGATTTTTGCCGTCCGCGCATGAATATCTATTGACGTACGCAGCGATGCGTACTCTGATACTAACCTGCCGCAAGGAGCGGCGCCCTGTTGAGGAACGGCAGAATCATATGATGTCACTAGGAGTACAGTATATCGCGGATTTCCACGGCTGCGACGCGGCCCTGATCGATGATGCCGGATATCTGGAGAAGACGATGCGGGATACGGCGGCGCGCGCCGGTGCCCGCGTCGTGGAGTCCTTCTTCCACCAGTTTACGCCCCATGGCATCAGCGGCGTTCTCATAATCGCGGAATCGCATTTTACCATACACTGCTGGCCGGAGCACCGCTACGCGGCCGTGGATTTTTTCAGCTGCAGCGAGGTGGACGCCGTCGCTGCCCTGCGCTACCTGGGAGAGCGCATCGGTGCATCGGGACGGACGATCTCATCGCTCAGGCGCGGCGCGGCAGAGGGTGTGGCGCCACCCGGCCCGGAGGCCATCGACCGGAGCGGCTGGTGATGGGCGGCACCGGGGAGATCAGGCTCGCCTTTATCGGCACCGGTACCTGCAACTCAGCCTGGAGCACGCCGCAGTCCATCGCCATAGGCGACGGTTCCTCGATCGTCATGGTGGATGCCGGAGGCGGTTTTTACCACGGGATAAGCCGCCTGGGCTCCCGTTTCTTCCGCTACGACATGATCGACGCGGTGCTGCTGACCCATTACCACGTGGATCACGTATCGGGCCTTCCGGACTGCATCTGGGGAGAGATGTGGGATGCCAGGAGGGGACGAGAGCGGCCGCTGGTGATCGCCGGCCCCCCCGGTCTCGACAGGTTCATGGAGAAGCGGTTCTACCCCTTCATCGGCGATTACGAAATACCCTTTGCAATCGAACCGGTGGTGATCGGTCCCGGCGAATCACGCGAGATCGGTTTCCTCTCGGTCACCTCCTGCCCCCTGGCCCACGGGGAGACGGCCACCGGCTACCGCATCGGGGCAGGGGGGGCCGTGCTGGCAGTCACCGGGGATACCGGATACTGCGATGCCCTGCCGGTGCTTCTCGGCGGCGCCGATGCCGCGGTGATCGAATGGAGCTTTACCGATACCGTGTCCAGGCCCCGGCATCTCTGCACCGGCGATATTCTTCGACTCCTGGATGCTGGTGTCTTCCCTCCGCGGGTCTTTGTCCTTCACATCTATCCGGATCGAGCCATGAGCCGCGACGACCAGGTTCAAAACCTCAGGGAACTTCTGGGGGATGATGCGGAACGCTTTGTATTCCCCAGGGGGGGGGAGATCGTCGGTCTGGCGTGATGAATATCGATGGGGTCAGGGCCTTGGCGACATAATCATAATAAAGTAACCGGGATGGATAGTGCCGCCGTTGGTCATGCGGGGAGCTCTGTCCCCGGAGATAGGACGAATTCAGGAGCCGATTAGGTGGGGCTCTGGCCCCAGGGGCCCTTCTCTACCAGGAAAATCCCTGTAGGTTTAAATCTTTCTTTACATTTAGAGGGCATCCGTTCACCGTTGTTAAAAGAACTTATCTGAGAGGGGTGTATCTATGAACATACTCATTTTTGGCCCCAATGGCAGCGGCAAGGGGACGCAGGGGGCGGTGGTACAGAAAAAATACAGTGTAACTCATGTGGAATCCGGCGTTATTTTCAGGGAGAACATCAAGAAGGGGACCGAGATCGGGAAGAAGGCGAAGGAATATATCGACCGCGGCGAACTGGTTCCCGACAATATCACCATCCCGATGATCATCAGCAGACTCCAGGAGCCTGATTGCAAAAACGGCTGGCTGCTGGACGGCTTCCCCCGCAGCATCGAGCAGGCAAAGGCTCTTGACGAGGCTCTTGAAAAGGCGGGGATCAAGCTGGACGTGGTGATTGAGATAGTCCTGGACCGCGAGATCGCGAAGAACAGGATAATGGGACGCAGGCTCTGCGCCAACGACAACAACCATCCGAACAACATCTTTATCGATGCGATCAAGCCGGCCGAGAAGGACGGCCAGATGGTGTGCCGCGTGTGCGGCGGCGCCCTTTCCGCGCGGTCCGATGATCAGGACGAGGTTGCCATCGGCAAGCGTCATGATATCTATTATGATGCGAAGACGGGCACCATCGCTGCGGTGAATTATTTCAAGGATGTGGCGGCGAAAAAGGGGACAAAGATAATAGGTCTGGACGGAAAGCCCGGCGTAAAAGAGGTTAGCGAAGAGCTCATGAAGAAACTGGGATAGGCGGTATCGTTTGAACTGAAGGCGAAATGAAGCAATGCGGGAGTGATGTCTCCCGCTTTTTTTTCCGCCTCAGGGGTGCGACACCGGAAAGGGCCGCCGGTCAAATACACTTGACATCATCATAAAATACTGTCAGTCTGGCCGGTGGAAGGATTCTTATCAGGGAATAAAGAGAATATACTTATGGAAAAAAAGTTCAAGATCGCAGTGATTCTGATGCTCATTCCTGTGATAATCAACACCGTGGCAACAGCATATGTTTACCAGAATCGGCACGAGACAGAGTTCGCCGGATACTTGGCGGGGACCATCCTCAGTTTCGCCTTTTCCATAGCCTGGGTGATCATGGCGAGAAAGGTGAGTCTGTCGAACATAATGGTGCTGTTCACCATCTCGCTCGGTTCGTTCCCGGTGAAGATACTCTTCTTTGCCGCCTTCGTTTTCGCAGGGTATCTTGTGTTCCACATGAATCAGCTTTTTTTCGGCCTCTCCTTCATGTTCGGCACGGTGGCGAGCCTTATCGTTGAGGTCTGGTTCATTATTTCGGTCAACAAACTGAACATACGGCAGCGTCGCCATAACTCAAATAATTGATATTGCGAGACAGTATGAAGAGCGAAGATCTCAGCACCCTTTCCAAAGAGGACCTCATCAACAGAGTTCAGGACCTTCAGATGAAGGGCTGCATCGAGTCAAACGAGATATCGAAGTATATCAGCTACAGGGATCTTCTGGAGTCGACATCCGATATCATCTTCGTGCTCGATAAAAATGAACACCTTGTCTATCTGAACAGCGCCTGGAGAATCATCTTCCCCTCCAGGGGCAACGAGAAGTTCGGCCAGCATTACGAGCACTACATCCCCATTGACAAGAAGGACAGGGCCCGCGATGTCTTCACCTCGGTTATAACCGAGGGGACGGTGTTCGAAAACGAGATCATGAAGACCTACGACGAGAACGGCGGCGTGCTTTACTTCTCCACCAGTTTCTCCCCCGTCAGGACGGAGGGGGGAGAGATCATCGGCCTCATCGGGATCATGAAGAACATCACCCAGCAGTACATGACCCAGAAGAAGCTGAAGGAAAACACGCGTATGCTGGAGGCGAAAATCAAGGAGCAGATCACCCAGGCCGAGGAGCTGAAAAATCTCCGGGACCTGAACGAGGAGCTCATCAGGGACGTTCCGGTGGGGATCTTCACGATGGATCCCACGGGGATCATGCTCATGGAGAACCCGGCGCTCATGGTCATCATGGGAAGAAATCCGGGCGATTCTGTCGTGGGGGTAAACCTGCTGGAATACTCCGGCTTCGTGGAGGGGGGGCTCGCAAAGCTTTTCGAACAGAGCCTCAGCGAGAGGAGGACCATCAGGGTATCCAACGTAAACTACAGGCCCATCGCCGGGGGGAGCGAGCTCATCATCAACGTCATCATGGACCCCATACTGGACAAGGTGGGCAACGTGGAAAAGGTGATCGTCATGGTGGAGGACATCACCGAGCAGGCGAAGATCACCAAACGGATGAACAGGGCCGAGAAGCTCTCCGCCCTGGGGGTGCTCTCCGCCGGCGTCGCATCGGAGCTGAAGAACTACATCAATAAGATGGTCATGGATCTCAACTTCGTGGAGAACAACGTGGAGCGTGACAGCCCCGCGGCGGAGTACATCGATTCGCTGCAGACAAACGTCGAACGGATAAAGAACATCTCGGAACAGCTGGTAAGCCTCTCGGCGGTGGATGAGGGGGACAAGGAGATATGCGAGCTGAACAAGCTCGTGACGAGCCATCCGATCGAGGTATTCCTGAAGCGTCTGAGGAACGAGGGATTCGAGGTGGACGTGCTTACGGCCGACGACGAACCCACCGTCCGGGCAACGCAGAACCAGCTGCAGCAGATTCTTCTTCAGTTCCTGGAAAATGCCGAGGAGGCGATGCCGGACAAGGGGAGGATCACCGTGTCCATCTCCACGGCTGTTGAGGGGGACATGAAATACGCGTTTCTCACGGTCGAGGACACCGGCCTGGGGATCCCGGAAGATAATTTCAAAAAGATCTTCCAGCCCTTCTTCACCACCAAGGGGAAGAGCGCCACGGGACTCGGGCTGATGATCGTCTCCTCGATCGTGGAAAACCTGGGGGGATGCATCGGATTGAAGAGCAGGGCGGGGGAGGGTACCTCCATCCGGATCGCCCTTCCCGTGGCGTAACAATACTGAGTACCGGACAGCATCATGATCAACATACCAATACATGTGAAAAAACGGTTCGCCGAAGATGGCTTCTCCATAATCACCAGTGATGCCATCGCCCGTCCCTCGGAATCGCTCAGCGGGGCCCAGGCGGAAGCCCTCGACAGGATAAATATCGACCTGATAACCGGGAACAAGCACATCAAGACCGACCTCGCCGAGAAGGTCCCCGACCGCCAGGTGGCCGGCGTGATGCAGGCCGTGGCCGCGGAATACGACATCCCGACGATCGTCGAGTACCTCAACTGGCACATGAACCGCATATCGGAGAACGTCATAAGCCGTGACGAGATCATACGCCAGGCGATGTTCGCCATTCTCACCGGCGAGCACATGCTGCTCCTGTCGCGGACCGGCATGGCGAAATCGTACCTCACCAACTACATATTCAACACCTTCGAGGGGGCCAGGATTTTCTCGCAGCAGGCGAGCAAGGACCAGACACCGGACAACTACTTCGGTCCCTACAATATCGATGAGTTCAAGAAGGGTAAGATCCGGCACAATATCAAGGGATCGATCATCGAGGCGAACCTGGTGTTCCTCGACGAGTTCTTCGATGCCAGCGACGTGGTACTGCGCGCGCTCCTGTCGGTGCTGAACGAGCGCAGGTTCATCAACGGCTCTGAGCAGATCGACGTGGCGGTCCACACCGCAATCGCCACGGCGAACTACATGAGGATGAACGAGGTCACCGAGGCGGTGCTTGACCGGTTTACCTACAAGTCGGTCATTCCCGAGAGCACCAATGTCTACACCCAGCTTCTGATCGATCATACCTACGCCTTCAGCGGCGGGAAGCCGGTGGAGCCGGAGAAGAAGCTTTACTTCAACCAGATTCTGTACCTGAACGAGATCATCAAGAACCAGAACAAGGAGATAAAGGTCGTCGTCCCCGATTTCATCTACTTCATGAAGAACGTGATCGTCAACAAATACATGAGCGACATGCGGAAGAGCGACTACAACTTCTTCGTGAGCCCCCGCAAGATCGCGAAGCTCTCGGATTTCCTCAGGGCCTCGGCCCTCCTGAACAACCGCTTCGAGGTGACTGAGGAGGACCTGAAGGAGATGTATCTGGCCCTCTGCACGCTGAACAGCTACATCTCCGTCAAGGCGAAGGACAAATCGGAGAGGGACGTATACCTCGACGCGTATCAGCAGACCATGGTCCACTTCAACGCCGCCGGCGCGATTCCGCAGATCGAGTTTCTGCTCAGCGTCCGCAAGGTCCTCCAGGAGATACGGGAGGACCCGGACAAGAGGGAGGCGATCCTTTCGAAGAAGGGCATTATCGAGTCGTTCCTGAATATTCTGAAGCGGATATTCCCAGCACGAAAGAGAGAAGGCGAGTCGTTCACGATAGAATCGCTGAAGAACAGCGTCCTGGAGCTCAACCCCGCGGTGGAGGAGGTGAACGAGCTCAAGAACGGCATCCTCAAGGATTACAAGGACCTCCACTGAGGGACGGGCCATGGAAGGCACTACCGCTCTCCCCCCCGCCAGGGGCCAGATCGATTTCTTCGGATACTGGGACTCCCTGGGTTTTTTCGAGAGCCTCCAGGCGGTTCTCCCTCCGGAATTCTACGTTCTTTTCCAGATCGCCCGCATCATCTTCTCCGAGGAGACAACCTGCGACGCCTTCGATGCCATCGAGGAGATCAGCCGCGAGGAGTTCGTCTACAAGCCGGACCGCAAGGAATCGATCCAGGTGAACAGGCTCGAACGCGTTGCCCCCGTGAGCGATAGGATGGAGCTGGATATGTTCCGGAAGATCTACGAGCTGAAGAAGGCGCTCCCGAGGGAGCTGGCAATGCCCGACGAGATCTTCGATATGAAGCTGTTCACCAAGACCCTGATGGTCCAGCGGTTCTATGAATCGGAGGCCGACAGCTTCAAGCCCATCACCACGTCAAGGGACCAGAAGGGGAAGGACGCCAACAGGTTCGAGCAAAAATTCTACATCCTCCTGGACCGCTCCCCGTCGATGGAGTCGAAGATGCGCTCCTTCTATTCCAAGTGCATCGTTGCGGAGTTCCTGAGGCGGAAGCTGAACAGCAAGGCGAAGCTCTATTACCGCCCCTTCGATTCAAAACCGGGGGAGCTGATGAAGGTGGAGAAGCGCGAGGATTTCCCCGGTCTGATCGAGGAGGTGCTTCTGACCACCACCGGAGGGAAGAGCACCAATATCGAGGCGGCGATATACAGGGCGCTCAAAGACATCAAGTTCGAGAAGGAGATGCTCAACGCCGAGATACTCGTCGTCACCGACGGCATCAGCAAGATAAACCGAAACAAGCTCCGCCAGGACCTTAAGGGCGTAAAGCTTCACGTGCTCAAGGTGGGGGACGATCTGCCCGAGCCGGAATACTTCGATATCGAGAAGGGCCTGAAGGATGAGAACATCGGCTTCGACCCGAGCATGATCAACATACGGGAGATCCACAGGAAGGTGAAGATGGACCGGGGGGGCGCCAACGTCAGCAGGCTGTCGATCACCGAAAAGAGGATCTACCGGTTCATCTTCGACTGCTCGGACAAGATGTCCAAGGACCTGCGCTCCATCTCCGAGAAGTTCGTCCAGATCGCCGACCTGGACAGCACGAACCTGTACGCGCTGAGCGACGAGACCCTCGAATACATCGGCGCATCGGTTGAGAGGTTCGAGGGGGTCGATTCGTCAGATCTGGAGTTCAACGAGAAGACACGTCTGTACAAACAGGTCCATTTCCTCTACCAGTACGTGGAGATGTTCCTGGTGAACGGGAGCAGCGGCAACCAGACCCTCAACCAGTATCACCAGCGGCTCTTCGACCTGAAGCTGAAGCTCATGAAGGATCCCGATATCTACTTCACCTTCACCCAGGTAAAGGAGATGAAGGAGGAGAAGGACCTCATGAAACTGGCGAAGAAGGATATGCGCCAGATGCTGAAGAAGATGCAGCTGGAGCATCGGAAGCTTTCGATCAAGGAGATGCGCCAGGGGCAGCTTATCTTCACCATGGACGTGGGCGGCGAGGGGAGCATGGGGCAGTACCTGCTGCTGATGTTCATAAAGCTGATGCAGTTTTTAAAGCGGGTCGTTACCTATCCCTTCAGGAGCAGGAAGGGGGAGAGGGCTGCCGCCAGGGATAAGAAGGAGAAGAAGGCCGACAGGGAGTCCCGACGGGCCAGCTGATCCTACAGCTTCTCGTTCTCATACCACCGAATCGTTTCCAGCAGTATTTCCGTGTTTATCCTTTTCGGCTCCCAGGCGAGGTCATTCTTGGCAGTCTGGCAGTCCAAGAGCATGTTGTTCAGAAGGTAGAAGACATGTTCCTTCGTCAGGTAGTTCACCTTGAAGGGACGAAGGATGCTGGAGAGGAACTTCGTCTTGAACGAGCTGAGGTGCCTGATGACCGAATCGAGCTGCGCCAACTCCTTGATCTTCACCGTCTGGTCCATCTGCGTCATTACATTGTCCGATCCCAGGTTGTAGATTTTGCCCGCCGCCGCCGGCGTCTTCATCGCCGACACGAAGGCCTCCACTGCGTCGTCTGGGTGAAGGAGCTGGAACTTGGTGTCGCCGTTCCCCGCGACGTAGAGCCGGTTGTCCTCCCTCATCCCCAGCGCCATGAGGAGGGCGATCAGCACCACCGGATTGTTCGTCCCCGGGCCGATAATGAGCGCTGGCCTGAAGACGGTGATCGCCATGGTCCCCCTTTTCAGGTATTCCGTGCAAATCATCTCCGCCCTCAGCTTGTCCTTTCCGTATGCCGTCCTGGGCCGCTTCGGATCGTCCTGGCGGGTGGGTATCTTTTTCGTTGTCCCGTAGACCTCGTAGGAGGAGAGGAAGAGGAATTTCTTCACGCCGGCCCTTTCGGATGCGGCGAGAAGGCTCCTGGTCCCCTGGATGTTCGTCTTTTTCATCTCCGATCTGGAGTGATGCTTCGTCCCCTTGATATCGTACAGGTGGAACACGGTATCGACGCCCTCGCAGGCCTTCCTGAGGAGACGTTCGTCCAGGGGGCTCCCCACGATCAGTTCGACGCGGGGGTCCATGTCTCCCGTCTTACTGGGGGTGAGCCCTCGTACCTGAACGTTTTCGTTCAGGAGCCGAGTCACGAGTTTTTTCCCAAGAAAGCCGCCGCACCCCGTTACCAGTACCATCGATCACTCCTTCGGATAGTATTCCTGCTCACGGAGCATGAGACATCCTGTTGCGTATTTCGTCAACAATAATAAAGCTGCGGCGGTGGCGGAATTTCTATCTCTCGATGTACGGCTTCATCAGGATGCGCTCCGGGGAGAGCGGCAGGAGGATGCCCTCCACTCGGCCCAGTATCTCACCGCGCGGGATCAAGGTGATCACCATGTCCTTCAGCCTGTTGTCGGAGGCAAGCAGATACTGGCCGGCGGTGAGGGTGTAGCGCCTGTCCTGGGATCCCTTCATGAGCTGCGCCGCCACCGGGTACTCCCTCCCGTCGGTCCTCTCGTCAAGGACGTACTGCTGGAGCTTCAGGGGGTAGCGCCAGCACCAATCCTGCTCCAGCACCCCGAAGCTCAGGGGGACACCGTCGATCCTGAAGACGCTGCCGTCGTAGGTGACGCTGCTCCCCGGCTGGGCCATCACCCGCAGTGTCCTGCCCGCGGCGGTGAGCACCAGCTCCCCGTTGCGGAATCCCCCCGGTGAGTAGGTTTTGACGAGCATGTATTCGCCCCTGTCGAGGGAGGGGAGGGCGTCGCCGGTGGTGCTCTCCGCCACCGTGAAGAAGCGGGACGCCGAGAAGAGCGCCGCCGCCGTGATGACCGCCGCCGCCACCGTGTAGCAGAGGTAGACGAGCGGCCTGTGGTAGTGACGCAGGGGGATCTCGCGGCGCCGCAGAGAGCCGGCGAGGGCTTCCAGCGGCGAGGCGATCGTCGCCGCTGCCGCGGCGACGGAGAATACGCAGACGTCGGCGATGTGCGACCCGGAGTCCCTCGCCAGCGCCGAGAAGGGTATGAGCAACAGGCACAGGGTGCGCAGCGTGAACAGTGTGATGCCCCTGAGAATCGAGCCGTTATACAGCTGTCCGAGGCCCGTCACGGCGAGGGACAGGAGGAATGACAGCGCCGCATAGCGTCGCTTCGTTTTTGCACTGAAGATGATACCGTTTTTTCTGGCCATGGGCGGCTACAGGAACGATTCGATGAACCGCCGCACCTTCTCCTTTCCCACGTAGACGCCGAAGTGGCCTTCGCAGAGGATATCGGCGTCCAGGGAGAGGAGAAATTCCAGCGATTTCACGTAATCCCCCCGCACCGAGCGCAGGGTGTCGTCCAGCGGGCCGTGGACGTCTTGCCCGAAGAGGACCGTCTTCCCCTCCGAGAGCATCGTCAGCACCGATGAGCCCGGGGAGTGGCCCGGTGCGTGGATGAAATCCACCGTCAGGTCTCCCACCGTAAAGGTCTGCCGGGGGTCCGCCACCTTGATGTCTATCTTCGTGGGCTCCATGTAGGTGCCGTACCACCGCGCCGCGGTCACCTCGGAGTCACCCTCCTCAAGGTACCGGGCGTCCAGCTCGTGGGCCACCACGAGGCATCCCGTCTTTTTCCTCAGACCCTCGAGCCCGCCGGTGTGGTCGTAGTGGCAGTGGGTGACGAAGCAGTACCGTACGTCTGCCGGGCGTACCCCTGCCTTTTCGATGTTCCGCAGCACCCGCTCGGTCCCCTGGCCGGTCCCCGCGTCCACCAGGGCCGCGGAATCCCCCGAGACGATGAGGTATATCGCCGCGTCCGAGGGATGGGAGTCCGATGACCCGCCCACGGTGTATACGTTGCCGGTGATCTTCATGATGGCGCTATCTCCTGACGCTCCGTTCGACCAGTGTGAAGGTGGAAATCAGGTTCCACAGCTCCCTGGAGATGTTATCCAGCGACTTCGAAAGGTTGTCAAGCTCAATTGAATTCCTGGCGTAATCGCTGGTGAGGACCTCTGTTTCGACGATGGTCTTTTCCATCTTCGAGGTGTTCTCCGCCTGATCCCTGGACTGGGCGATGATGTGCCGCGACATGTCGTTCAGCGTCACCACGGCCTTACGGATCTCCTCGGAGCCGGCCGCCTGCTTGTCCCGCTCCTCGGCGATCTTGTCGATCCTGGAGACGATGTGGTAGACGTTGTAGGTGAAGAAGGTGAGGAGCGATTTTATGTCGTTTACGCTCTGGACCCCCTTCTCGATGTTGGCGCTGGTCTCCTCCACCAGGCGCTCGATGAGCTTCACCTCCTGGGTTGACCTGTCGGCGAGCTTGGACACCTCGTCCGCCACCACTGCGAATCCCCTGCCGTGCTCTCCTGCCCTGGCGGCCTCTATGGAAGCATTCAGGGCCAGCAGGTTGGTCTGGTCGGCGATCTCGTTTATAAGGTTCGTTGCCTCCCGAATCTTGCCGGAGCTCTCCTGAATTGTCCGCATGTCCTCCACCATGATCCCGAGCTTTTTCTCCCCCTCCTGGACGCGGTTCGACAGCAGCTCCCCCTCTTTCCGCACCGAACCGATCATCTCCCCGATGAGCTCGATGGTCTCGGAGAAGTGCTCCAGCGACGAGAAGACATTGTTTACCGACTCTGAGGCCTCCTCGACGCGCTGCATCACCACACCCGCCGATTGCGAGAGCTCCTTGATGTTGCCGACTGCGTCGGTCATGGCCTCCTTCTGAAACTTCGCGCCGTCGCCGATGCTTCCGGAGATCACGCTCAGGAATCGCGAAAGGTCGTTGGTTTTTTTTATCGAGTCGATGAGGAGCGAAACGATCCGCTCCAGGTTCTTCAGGGTGTTGATGATCTCGTAGAGGACCTCGCGCAGCTCGTCCTGGCTGTCGATGATGAGCCTCTTGGTGAGGTCCCCCTCGGAGACGCTCTGCAGCGTGTCCACGGCGTAGCTCAGGGGGCGCACCGTGTTGGACGCGGAGTAGAAGATCACGAAGATCGAGAAGAAGGTGGAGGTGGACATCACCGTCACCATGCGGAGGACGATGGCGGTGAGGATACCGGGATCGGTGGTGCCGGCGCCCGAGTGGATGAGCCCCGACAGCTCCTGGTAGATGTACATGCCGGTGATGACGGCGGTCATGACGAAGATCGGCACCAGGAGTATCACCAGCCGCCTCCGTATCGACACCCTGATGATCCTCGTGTTGAGGATGAGGCTCCTGGAGATCTTCCAGATGGCCAGGTTCATCTCCTTGATGAACCTGGTAAAGACACGCTCGGCCGTCAGGTAGGCCAGAACGCCGGAGACGAATCCGGAGAAGAGAATGATGGTGACGGCGTGGGTGGTCTGGTAGAGGGTCGCCGGGGGCGTGAGGAGCAGCTGCAGCGCCACCACCGAGGTGACTGCGGCCACGGCGAATCGACTGAACATGAATACACCGTGCAGGATCGGTATGTTGTGGGCCCGCACGTAGGCCCCCACCATTGCATCGTTGTCGAAGCGGTTCTCCCGGTAGTAGCTGATGAACCTCTGTATCGGCCTGAGCATGATCTCGTTGGTGGGGATCGACAGGGAGGTGGCCGAGAGGATTATCCACCAGGCGTGCCGTATGAGGATCTGCTCCCCCTGCGTTCCGGTGAATCCGCAGAAGAAGGTGATCGCCAGGGACGCGAAGGATGCGCCGGCCACGGCACCGATCAGCTCGGTGGCCAGGAAGCGCGCCTTGGTGTTCCAGCGGAACATCGTGTCGTTGACAAAGTAATTATCGGGCTCTGCCGGCGCGGCGGCCCCTCGGTCTTCATCTCTCTCGGCCATGGGATCTCCCTGATAACCGGATAGTGTGTTGTGTCCATTTAGGGAAGGCGGGATATCTCTCTGTGTTGCCTTGCCCTATCAGGGATAACAGAAGGGCCGCAATTAGCGCAATTGTTTTTTGGCCCAGGAGCGTTTTTTTTGCCCTCGGGGGGCGGCGGAGGCCCCGCGGGGGAATCCGTTCCGCTGTAATGAATATTGGTTGACGTAATCTTTCGCGGGACGTTAGAGTGTTGCCGTGGGTGCGCCTTCCGACGAGGCGCGAATGTGCGGCAACGGTGCGGGGTAATGGCTGGATTGAACGACAGAAAAAAATTCTCGGCGGTACGGCGTATTGTTCTCTGCGCCGTGCTGCCGCTGCTCCTCCTGGCGGGGGGCGCAGAGGGGAGGAACGCCATATCCTTCAACAACGAGGGATGGGAGTATCTGAAACGGGGAGACAGCTTCAAGGCGGTCTTCAGCTTTAAAAACGCCCTGAATATGAACCCGCGGTACAGGGAGGCCCTGGTGGGGCTCGCCAGGGCCTACTACGAGGTTCAGGCATACGAGCAGTCCTTCGACCTCTACACCCGTGCGTTGAAGCTCGATCCGGCATCGGGGGACGCACTCACCGGGATGGGGTTCACCCTCATCGCCCTGGGGGACTATACCGGATCGATGAAGCACTTCGAGCGGGCAGTGAAGGCATCGGGGGAGAACCTGGAGGCGCAGTACGGGATCGCCTATCTCTACAGCGCCATGGGGAAGCGCCTCTGGGCCAAGCGGAAGCTGCAGTCAATATTCAGGGTCAACCCCTATCACGTGGATTCCCTCCTGCTGATGGCGCAGATCAAGGGGGACGAGAACAGGCTCGGCGAGGCCAGGAAGCTCGTCGACAAGGCCATCGACGCCGACCGGGAATCCCCCCGGGGGTACGCGAGATACGGCGAGATACTCCTGCGGGACTACATCGCCTCCGACCGCGAGGATTCACTGTCGGACGCCATGGAGGCATTCCGGAACTCCCTCTCCATTCAGCCGAAGCAGTACGATGCCAACCGGTTCATGGGCATCATATCCCTGATCAGGGGGGACTACCCCGCCGCCATCGGCTATTTCCGGGACGCCCTCTCCGATCCGCCCAACAGCGCCGTGTACTACTGTCTGGGTGTCGCCCATGACAGGGCGGGGGACAAGGAGGAGGCGCTGAACAGCTTCATGAAGGCGATGAAGCTCACCTCCCAGGATCCCATCATGAAGAGCAGGGTTGAGGATTTTCTCGTCCTCGGCGATTACAAGATCGGACACCCTATGAGGGTGATGCTGGACCACGACAATTTCGACACCGCGGCGGCCAAGGCAAGGAAGAACCTGCATGACCAGGTGGTGATGTATCTTCGCAGGGCGCTGCTGATGAACCCGCTGGACCGCGAGGCCCGCGAACAGCTGATGGAGTACTACCAGATAAACGACTATCACGATCTGTACATCGAAGAGCTCAAGGAGCTCCAGCGCAACTTCAAGGAGGGGGATTTCAGGAACAGGCTCACCGTGGCGATCCTGAAGCGCCGTGAGCGCCTCTACCACAGGGAGGGATTCTCCTTCGACCCGGCGGAGCGCAACGTGCCGGCGGTGCTGGTGCTCAACCTGGATCCCCAGGGGACCGCGATGATCCATCCCGACGCCGGGGACGTCATCTCCAGCTATCTCACCTTCGTCCTGCAGCAGTTCGGCCGAATGGAGACGGTGGGGGTCCGCTCCAGGATGAAGGCGGACTGTGGCATGAAATGCGCCGGCGAGCACCTGTTCCGGAGCGTCGAGCGGGTGCAGGAGCTGGTGAAATCCGAGGAGCTCAAAAGGGTCGATTATATCGTCTACGGCACCTACCGCGAGCAGGGGAACTGGCTTTCCGTGGACATGAAGCTCCTGGACAACAGCAGGGGCTTCGTGATAGGAGAGTTTTCCGTCTCGGAGAAGGGGAAGGAGAGCCTTCCCGTCCTCTCGCTCCGCGCTGCCCGCCAGATCTATTCGCTGATGCCCTTTACCGGGAGGGCGCTCAAGATCAAGGAGCAGGGGATCGTGGTGAACCTGGGGCTCATCGACGGCATCGAGCCGGGGGAGCGCCTGGTGGTCTACAAGATGAGCGACGGTATACTGACCAAGAAGCGGAAAATCGTCTTCATCGTGAGGGAGGCGGACACATTTCTCTCCTACGCCGAAACGGGGAAGGAGGAGGACCTCGAGCTGATCGACACGAACGACACGGTGTATCCCCTGAAAAAGCGGCGCGCCAGAAGAATCCGTTGAATATCCCACGGGTTTTTTCTTGACAGCCCTTACAGACGCTGGTATCCTTCTGGACACCTACCTGCAGATGTCACGGTTGCATCCCCTCCCGGGAGGTCGTGGAGGTGTGACGCGGGGAAGTGTCGCGTAGTTCAGATAAACCATTTGTAAAAAGGAGAAGGCCATGATAAAGAAGGGTGTTCTGTTTCTGGTGATTGCCTGTGCGCTTCTGTACGCCGCCGGCTGCAAAAAGGAAGGCGTGGTCCTGGTGAACACCTCGTTAAGGGACAACCCGAAGGTGACCAGGGGAGAGTTCAAGTGGGTCAAGGTTGTGAACCGCGGTCAGCAGGTGACCATCCTGGAGGAGAAGAACGACGAGTGGTACCAGGTCCAGCTCTCCGATGGCGTGACCAAGGGGTGGCTCGAAAAGAAGTACGTGCACAGGGGGGAGAAGAAGATCATCTCCTTCAGCGGTGAAACGAAGCTCCTTGACCAGCCAGATGAAAATTCCAGGGTGCTGAGGACGCTCCCGGCGGGGACCAAGGCCATCGTGCTGAAGGAGAAGTCCGGATGGGCCGAGGTGAACGTGCGGTGGGGCCTCAGCGGGTGGATCCCCCAGAGCGGCTACAGTCTCGATAGTGACGCCACCACCAAGGCGATATACGAGGTCTACATTAGCGGCGTGGGGAAATGCGAGGTGGAGGCCTCGTCGACATTGACCCCGCAGACGGGCGCCTACACCGCCAACAGGATGTTTGACGGGAATCCCGGTACCGCCTGGCAGGAGGGTGAGGACGACGACGGCGAGGGACAGTGGGTGGAGATTCGCTTACCCGAACCGTCCTCGGTGAGCATATCCCTGGTGAACGGCATGGCGGCGAAGGACGAGAAATACGCCTCCTACGGGGCCGATGGTGACCTCTACCTGCTGAACAACAGGGTGAAGAGCCTGAGGGTGGAATATGATGAGACCGATTCCGCCGGAGGCGAGGGAATGTCGACGCAGAGCAAGACCGTCACCCTCGAAGACGATTTTCGTGATTTCCAGGACCTTGGTACCTTCCACAAGCTCATCCGGATAAGGCTCGCCATCGACGGCGTGTACCGTGGCGAGAAGTGGAGAGACACCAGCATCGGCGAGATCCGGATCGTAAAGGCCCAGTACTAACATGGCATGAAGGGGGACTGGTACCATGAAATACTTCGCACTGACATCGATCCTCGCCGCGGTACTGGCGCTCTCCTGCTCGGCACCGCAGCAACAGCAGCAGGCTGCCGACACCGACGGCGTGATTCTCAAGGATACCTACATCTATCCATCTCCGGGTGGGGGTGACAGCGAGAAGAAGGTCCGGGTGAACCGCGGTGAGGGCGTGACGATTAAACAGGGATCCTCCTCGGGCAGGGGCTGGGCCAGGGTGATGCTCTCGGACATGGAGACCGAGGGGTGGATAGCCGACCGGTATCTTCATCGGGGTCCCAAGATCGGCATCACCCTGAGCCAGAATACCTCGCTTCATGTCCGTCCCGATGTCAGCAGCAGGGTGCTCTATACGCTCCAGACCGGCACGCAGCTCCTGGTGCTGAAGCAGCTGGAGGGGTGGAGAAAGGTGAGCGTGGAATTCGACAAAGAGGGCTGGATCGATACCGAGTCCTTCGTCCCCGGTTTCAAGTAGCAGGGAACCCATGCGGCGCCATGAGGCGCCGTATCTATTTTTTCAATTCCCGGGCCGCCTTCATGGCGGCCTCGGTTTTTTCCGCCTCATCCTGCTTGCCGGTAAGCCGGTACAGCGCCGCGAGCGTGAAGAGGTAATCCTGGTTTCCCGGGTCCTGCTTCAGCGCCTCTCTGAAGCAGGCGATTGACCTGACGAGCCGGCGGTCGCGCCTGCCCGGGAGCGGATCGGAGTAATAGAGGTACCCGAGCTTCACGAGGCCGGGCCTGTAATCAGGCTTGAAATGCACGAGCCGCTCCATGATCGCGGCGGCCTTTCCGAAACTGCCGGTGCTCCTGTAGAGCTCGAAGAGGCGTTCGTAGGCCCTAAGCTCCGCCGGGTTCGCCTTCAGTGACTGCAGGTAGAGCCCCATGGCCACGGGACGGTCGCCCCGCCGCTCTGCGGCGCCGGCCTCGATGATGAGAGGCTCCGAGAGACTCCGGCCGCTTTTTACGGCGATGTCAAAATGCATTCCGGCGCGTACGGGGTCCCCCTTCCGTATGCAGAACCTGACCAGGTTCAGGTTGGCCATGAGGTGCGAGGGATTGAGGGAGACGGCCCTCTGGAAATGGTGATAGGACCGTTCCCTGTCCTCGAAGAATTCGTAGAGCTCACCGATCTTGTTGTGCACCTCATCCTGGCGGTCGTTGATGGCCAGCGACGTCTCCAGATACTGGAGCGACTGTAGCTGCTTCCCCTTCAGGAGATAGATATCGGCAAGGCAGTTCGCCGCCCTGTAGAGCTCCGGATTCAGTTCCAGCGCTCTGGTCATGGAATGAATGGCGTAATCGTACATCTCCGCTTTAAACTGGAGCATCCCCCTGGTGTAGAAGTACTGCCAGGAACGGCTCTCCTGGGCCGTCGAGGGGAGGATGAAAAAAATCTGGATTATTATGAAAAAAACGCTGATTTTTATTATTGACATATTGTGTCCATATTGTAGAGATGTTTCGTTAATTAGATGGTCAGGTAGCTCAGTCGGTAGAGCAGAGGACTGAAAATCCTCGTGTCGGCGGTTCGATTCCGTCCCTGACCACATAATTAACATCCCTCAACAGCCGGTTCACCGTCACGCCGGATACCACAATCATATACATCGGCCGGGGCAGCACCGTAAATCAAGCCATATTTGGATTACGGGCATCACCGCGGGTTTTTCCATCATAACCTCTTGACAAAATCACGTGGTAGCCGCTCCATTGAAAAAAAAGAGAGGTATGAGGGATGATAGATCCAAGGCTGATACGTGAAAACATCGACGCAGTGGCGGCGATGCTGGCCAAACGGAACCAGCAGGGCTCCGTGGACCTGGAGACCCTGAAGAAGCTTGACGAGGAGCGGCGGTCCTGCATCGCCCGGTGCGACGAGCTGCGCGAGAAGAGGAACAGGCTCTCCAAGGAGGTGGGCGGCCGCAAGTCCAGGGGCGAGGATGCCGCTGATCTCATGAAGGAGGTCTCCTCCATCGGCGGCGAGATCAAGGCGCTGGACGAGAAGGCGGAGTCGCTCAACAGGGAATTCACCGATCAGCTTCTCTCCATACCCAATCTGCTCGACGAGACGGTCCCCCAGGGGAATGACGAACAGGACAATGTGGTGGTGCGCACCTGGGGTGAAAAACCGAAATTCACCTTCACCCCGAAGCCGCACTACGACCTGGGGGTTGATATGGGAATCCTCGATTTCGAGCGGGGTGTGAAGATCGCCGGGACGAGATTCTACATCTACCGGGGACTGGCGGCGAGGATGGAGCGGGCCATCATCAACCTGATGCTGGACCTGCACACCCGCGAGCACGGCTACACCGAGATATTCGGCCCCTTCATCGTCAACGACGACAGCATGATCGGCACCGGCCAGTTCCCGAAATTCAGGGACGAGTACTACCGGATAGACCGCGACGGGCTCTCCCTCATTCCCACCGCCGAGGTGACCCTCACCAACCTCTACCGCGACGAGATCATCGCGAAGGAGGACCTGCCGGTCTACATCACCATGCAGTCCGCCTGCTTCAGGCGCGAGGCCGGCGCCGCGGGTCGCGATACCAGGGGCCTGATACGGGTGCACCAGTTCCAGAAGGTGGAGCTGGTGAAGTTCGTCGAGCCTGAAACGTCCCGTGACGAGCTGGAGAAGCTGGTGGCGAACGCCGAGGAGGTGCTGAAGCGGCTGAACCTGCACTACCGCGTGTCCCTCCTCTGTAGCGGCGACACCTCGGCCTCGTCGTCCAAGACCTACGATATCGAGGTGTGGATGCCCGGACTGGACCGCTACGTGGAGATATCATCCTGTTCCAACTTTCTCGATTACCAGGCCCGCCGTGCCCGGATACGGTACCGGAAGGGGCAGGGGGAGAAGCCCGAATTGCTGCATACCCTGAACGGCTCCGGGCTCGCCGCCGGGCGGACACTGGCTGCGGTTATGGAAAACTATCAGACCTCCGACGGCGGCATCGAGATCCCGGAGGCGCTGAAGAAATACATGGAGGACTGACCGCGTCACCGCGGCGCGGCCGGACACCCGATCCATGCGCACGATGGACGCCGCGGGGCGGGACTGGCAGTTCCTCCGGCAGGCCCTGGCGCTGGGCCTCGCCTCCGGCAGGCAGCTTCGCCTCGCCGGCGCCGCATCAATCCTGGAAGCGCGGCCGGAGTACCTGCCCGTCTGTCATGATCTGGCAGGCGCCTGCAGCGCCACCGGCGCGGGGCATCTGGAGGTCCGCGGGGACGACATCGTGTTTGAGCCCCGCGCCGTCTCGCCCGGCACCTACGAGCTTGAGATCGGCAGATACTCGGCGGCGGGCGAGGTTCTCCTCTTCCTCCTCCCCCACCTCTGCACCCTCGATTTCAGGACGGTACTTCTCCTTCACGGCGTGACCCACGCCCATCTCTCCATGCCCACGTCGTACTTCAAGGAGTGCCTGTTCCACGCGATCGAGCCCATGGGGCTCTTCTGCAGCCTGACGCTGCGACGCTTCGGCTTCCATGGCAGCGGCGGCGGACTCTGCGAGGCAAGGGTGTACCCCCGCGAGGACGCCACCCCCGGACCGCGGTACTGCGGCGAGCGAATCGTGGAGCGGGCGCGCCTCTTCGTCTCCGGCATGAGCGGCGAGGCGGGGGGAAGGATCAGGGGGATGCTCTGCGGGGCCGCGGGCCTCCCCCCGGAGCGGGTCGGCCTCATGGAGGTGATCGACGCGGACGGGCCGGGCCTGTCGCTCGAGGTGGAGTGCCGCCACGGGGAGCTCCCGCTGGTCTTCTTCGCGGCGGGGAGGTTCTACACCCCGGCGGGTGATTTCGTCTACGAGGAGGCGCAGGTGGAGGCGGCAGTGGCGGGGCTGGGCGATGAGGTCCGGGGATTTATCGACAGCGGCTTCCTCCCCGGGAGTCATCTCCGGGAGCTGGTACCATTTGCCCTCATGTCGCGCGATCGGGGTGTGCTGGAGCGGTGGGAGCTGCGGGAACGGGCGGGGCCGCTCATGGAGCTCTGCTAGTCGTCGAGTTTCAGCAGCCTGTCGGTCTCTTCCCGCTGGAGCTTCTTCATCAGGGCCTGCTCGTCCTTGATGAACATGAAATACTTCTTCACGCCGGTCATCTTCATGAGCCCCTCGATCTCCTCGGAGGCGTGCATGATGTACATGTCGATCTTCTTGATGGAGAACTCGTGCATCAGCTTGATGAGCAGGGAGAGGGCCGAGCTGTTGATGTATTTCACCGCCTCCATGTTAAAGATGATGTTCTTGAAACCAGGGGTGATGGAATTCTTCACGAAGGCATCGATCTTGGGGAAGTCGTCGTATGTTATGTCGCCGCCGATATCGACGATGTCGTAGCCGTATTTCGATCGCATCGACAGTGTCAGTTCTCGTGGCATCGGGTCCTCCGGTGCAGTGTATATCCCATAATTGACCAGGGGGATCGAAAAAAGTCAACGAAAATTGTCCGGCGCCGCTGCTAGCGCTCGACGATACGGACCTCCGGGAGGGGGCCGTATCGGAAAAGGGTCTCCCTGAGGGAGGCGAGGCGCCCCTGCAGGTCTTTGCGCAGGGCCGGGTCCATGGCCGCCGGCTCGGCGGCCGCAACGGCATCGCCCCGGTTCCCCGTTTCACGAAGCAGGTCGGCGAAGGGGACCACCTGTATCACCCGCCTCCATGCACTCTCCCTGGCGTTCACCGTCGTGATCAGTACGATCTCGAAGGCGGTCCGCAGCTCCTTGCCGCTCCGCGAGAGGAGGAGGGTGAGAACGACGGAATCCCTGGTGCTCAGGAGGCCGCCGCCGGGGAGGCGAGACCTGCTCCCCTGGTTCGATATGAAGTTGCCCAGGCTGTAGAAGATGTAGCAGTCCCTGCCGTCGGCTGACCTGAGCTTCCGTGCCGGCTGCAGCAGGTGGGGGTGATGCCCCACCACGAGGTCAACGCCGCTGTCGATGTAGTGGGCCAGCAGCTCTCTGGTGGACTCCGACGGCTCCAGGGCGTACTCGTCGCCGTCGTGCACCACCATTATCAGATAGTCGCTCCGCCTCTTCATGTCGATGATATCGGCCGTCACCCTGTCCCTGTCCAGCAGGAGATTGACGGCGATCGCCCGACCCCGGGCCGGGAGCGGATCGTTGAGCACCCCCGTGTAGGAGATGAGACCGACCCGTATCCCCCCGACATCCCTGACGATGCCGGCCCTGGCCTCGGCATCGGTGAGTCCGGCGCCGATGCAGCCGAGCCCGGCCTCCCTGACATAGCGAAGGGTGTTCCTGGCGCCACGCTGCCCCTGGTCCAGGAGGTGGTTGTTCGCCACGCTCATGACGGTGAAGCCGGCCCCCTTCATGGCACGGAGCACGCTGGGATGGCAGTTGAATACCATGGGCAGGCTGGTGAAGGGGGGGGAGACGGGAAACTCCATGTTCCCCACCACCTCGTCGGATCGTTTCAGCGTGTCCCTGATCCGGGCGAAGAGAAAATCGAAGCCGTTGTTGTTGAGCGAGTTTTTGGTGGCGGCGTCCACCATGTTCTGCTCCCGGGCGCAGGACTTCACCGGTATGTGCATGATGATGTCCCCGGTGAAGGAGATGCGCGCCGGGGCCCGCTCCTGGCTGGCGCAGGATACGAGTATGAACGGTATCAGTACAATGGTGAAGATGGTCTTTTTCATTGCCGCATGCGCCGTTGTGCGCGGATATGCGCGACTCCAATGCTCGGACGGTTGCCGGTATCTGTCAACCGATAATTGCCGCTGCGCGGCGGCACTGCGGTGGCTAGCGTTCCAGGCCGTTCAGCTCCTCGTCGAAGCGGGCAACCCTCTCCTCGTAGTCGCGGGTCGCCGCGTCCAGCTCATCGTAGAGGGTGTCGGCCCGTTTCCTGAGGCCGTGGAGCTCTCGGGAGAGGGTGCCGATAGCGGTGCCGGAACCTGCCGTGGAGAGGCGGATCATTTCCTCGTTGTGCCGGGAGATCTCCCGTTCCAGCGCACCGATGGCGGCCTCAAGCTCCGCGATCCTCTCCTCCACCGGCTTCAGCTCGTTCCACCGGCGCTGCTGTATCTCCGCCCTGGCTTTGCGGCTCAACTTCTTGTTCATCGCTTCCGGCGGGGGCTGCGCGGCTCCTGCCTCCTCAATCCATCCGACGCGGCCCAGGAAGTCCCGGTAGGTCCCTTCGAAGAGCGCCGGCCGCTCCCCCTGGAAAACGATGAACCTGTTGGCCAGGGAGTGGAGGAACAGCTCGTTGTGGGTCACGAAGATCACCGCGCCGGGGAACTCGTCGATGGCCGCCATGAGGGCGTCGCAGGACTCCATGTCCAGGTGGTTGGTCGGCTCGTCCAGCAGCAGGAGGTTCGTGTCGCTGGCCAGGATGGTCCCCAGGAGCACCCTGCTCCGCTCCCCGCCGGAGAGGATCCGGATCTGTTTCAGCGCGTCGTCACCCTCGAAGAGCATCGCGCCGGCCACGTCCCTCGCCCGCTGGCGGTCGCCGCAGGCGTTCATGATCTCCTCCTCCACCGTGCACTGCTCGCTGAGACGGCCGATCTTGGTCTGGTCGAAAAAGGAGACCGCCGTCTGCGGGTGCACGTGGAACTCGCCGTTCCCCGGCGCGAGGTCCCCGGCGATCACCTTCAGGAGGGTCGTCTTCCCCTTGCCGTTTTTTCCGATCACCGCGATCCTGTCGTGGGCCCCCA
>JAFGJK010000001.1 GCA_016929135.1 Spirochaetota bacterium
CCTACTTCTCGTATGCCCTGAGGATGTCGTCGATCTCGATGCCCAGGTTCGAGAAGATGGCGTTCCTGGCGTGGTCCCGTTGGATCAGGGCCACGTTGTACTGCACCAGGCTGTTCAGCTCGTTGTACCGGGCCTTGGTGTAGTCGTCCAGGGCCTGCTTGACCATGAGGGTGTTGTAGCGGCCCCGGCGGAATTTGGCCACCACCTGGTTGTAGTAGTTCCGCGCGTACCGGTTCGACTGCTTCGACTGCTCGTAGACCCTGAAGGCCGTCTCGCAGGCCCGCACCGAGGTGGCGATCTCGTCCCGGATGCCCCGCTCCAGGGCCTCCATGGCCACGTACTGCTGCTGGTAGTTGAGCCGCGCCTCGCGGAGCCGCACCCCCGCCTCGGTGTTCCCCAGGGGATAGGCGAACTCCAAGCCCGCGTAGAACTGCTGGTTGATCGTGTCCAGCGTGTACAGGGGGGACCTGGCGCTGTAGTCCAGGTTGCTGGCCTGCACCTTCAGCTTCAGCGACGGGGTCACGTTCTGCGACGCGATGCGGTACTCCAGCTCCGCGTTCTTCAGCTCGATCCGCTGCCCCTCCAGGTCCATGCGCCGCAGAAGTGCGTCGCCCAGCGCCTGCGCCTCGGTCACCGCAGGGGGCGCGGTCACGAAGGTCTGCCCCAGCTCGATCTCCAGACCCGCGTCCATGTTCAGGGTCCGCAGCAGCGCCAGCCGCGCCTGGAACAGGTACAGCTGCGCCTGCTCCTGCGCGTTCTTCAGCTGCAGCACCTTGTTGTTCCAGTCGTACACCTCCTCCGGCTCGGAGAGCCCCAGCCGCGACTTGTCCGCCACCAGGTTCCTGATGTCCTGGGCGCTCTTCACGCTGATATCCATGGTCGCCACGTTCTCCTCGGCAATGGCGATCTGCCAGTACCCCACCAGCGCCTGCACCAGAAGGCCCGACAGCTTCATCTTCAGCAGCTGCTTCCCCCGCGCCGTGCTGTTGGCGATCTTCTGCTCCGTCAGCCGGTCGTTCACCCCGAAGGCGTTCTTCAACAGCTCCTGCGTCACCGACAGGGAGAGCCCCGTCTGGTTCCCCCCGGAACCCCCGAAATAGGCACCGCTCACCACGGCGCTGTAGCCGGTGAGCCCCGCCTCGATGGTGGTCCCCGTGTCGAACTGCCGCCGCACCCCGGCGGTCCAGGTCCCCTTGTGCGACTCGTTCCCGTAGAGAATGGCCGAGGAGGAGTTGGGATTCTTGAAGTAGGTGTAGTCCGCCTTGCCGAAGAGCGTGGTGTCGTACCGGCTCTGGTACTTCTCCAGACCCGTGGACACTCCCCGGTACTCCAGAAGCGTGGCCCGCACGTCCAGGTTGTTCTTGATCAGGTAGTCCACCACCCGGTCCACCGTCAGCCGCAGCTTCCTGTCCCCCTGCAGCTTCCCGGCAAAGCCCTCCCTCCGCTCCTCCGCTACGGCCCCGCCGGCGTCTGTACCGCCGGCAGGAACGGTTTCCTGCGCAAGAACCGGCCGGACCGCCATGAGCAGTACGACCATCACCGATGCCATCAATACGGCCAATGTATAGCGCATAGTGTTCTCCCTGATATCGACCTGCGATATGGATGCAATGCGGGCTAATGTAAAAAAAATCGCCCGCTTGTCAAATAATTTACTTCCCCTCGTCTGACGGCGGTTACCGGGCTCACCGGCCGCGAGCAGCGCGCCATTGTTGGTTGACATATTCACCGGCCGGTGATTATCATACATCCCATGGACGGGAAGTACAGTCACCGCGCGGCGAGAGGGCCCGGCAGAATGACCGTCGGTCAGTGGGAGCCGCCGATGCCGGATGCGCTGCGGGAGAGGCCCCGCGGAGGGATCCGTCGGCTCTCCATGCCGCTCCTTTTCGCCATGGCCCTCATGGCGGTCCTCCCCGGCGATGCGTACTGCCGCATCATCCGGCGGGTGCAGAAAGACGGGACCATACACCTGTCCAACACGAGGGAGACCGCCCGGCCGTCGCGGAAAGGGAGGACCTCAGTCTCCAGCAGATACGACGACCTCATCACCGCCATCGCATCGAAGGAGGGGCTGGACCCGCACCTCATCAAGTGCATCGTGAAGGTGGAATCAGGCTTCAACCCGGACGCTGTCTCACCGGCGGGGGCCATGGGACTCATGCAGATCATGCAGGACACCGCCAGGCATTACAATCTGGAGGATCCCTTCGACCCGGCAAAGAACCTGAAGACCGGGAGCCGGCACTTCAAGGTGCTGATGAACCACTTCCGGAACGACGTCCCCCTGGCCCTGGCGGCCTATCACGCCGGCCTGGGCAGGGTGAAACGGCGCATGGCGATCCCGCCGATACGATCCACCATCGACTACGTGAACTCAGTGATGTACCTGTATAACGGTTCGAGAAATTACGATACGGCGGTGATGCGGCTGTACAAAAGAATCGACCGCGACGGTACCATACTCTTCTACAGCAAGTAGACTACTCCACCATGGCGTCACGCCCACTCTTCTTGAAGGAGATCACCCCGTTCTCGTGCAGGGTTCTCGCCATGGCCATGATCTTGTCCCTGTTCTCGTTGATCTCCGAGAGCCGCATGGGCCCCAGTGCGTTCATGTCGTTGATGATGTCCGTGGCCCTGTTCTGGCTCATGTTCCTGAGCACCTTGAAGCGGACATCGTCACCCGCCCCCTTCAGCGCCCTGGCGAGCGTCATGTCGTCGCCGAGCTCGTCGATGAGGATGCGGATCTCGGTGTTGGTGAGGTGCACGATCTGCTCGAAGGTGAATATGGCGTCCCTGATCTGTTCCGAGATCTCCGGCATGGAGATGTCAAGGGAATGAAGGATCTTCCGCTCCTCGTCGCCGGTCATGTGCCCCAGTATGTCGATGAGGGTGTTGACGCCGCCGGCCTTGCTCAGGCCGCGCTGCCTTCTGCTGAACTCCTCGTACCGCCGGTGGATGGTCTGCGCCACCCGGGCGAGGATGTCGGGGGGTATGCTCTTCTTCACCGCCATGCTGAGGGCGACATCCTTGGCCCGCTCCCGCGAGAGGGACTTCAGTATCACCGCCGATTTTTCCGCAGGGAGGTAGGACATCGTCACCGCGATGGTCTGAGGGCTCTCGTCCTTGATCAGGGAGAAGAGCACGTCCGGCTCGATCTCCCGGATACGGTCGAACTCCTCCTTCACGTCGATCGGCTTAACCTTACGGAGGATCTCCTGTGCCTTGGTGTTGCCGAAGGCGTCCTCCAGTATCCTCTTCGCCTTGGACTCGCCCCCCTGGGCGCCCCGCGCCGCCCGCCGCAGGTCGATGAGGAACTCGCCGATGAGCTCCTCGCGGTCCTCCGGCGAGAGCCGGTCTATGCGGGCGATCTCCACGGTGATCTTTTCTATACTGTCTTCGTCGAGGTGCCTGAGGATGTCCGCTGCGATGGAGGGCCCCATCGCGACCAGAAGCGCGGCCGCCCGCTCGACACCGTTCATGTCTTCGATCGATTTCATTCGCCCGAAGCGGCCTGTGCCTGTGCAGCGCCCTTCTGCATCTTTTTCGAACGCTCGATGGGATGTATCACCGGCACCGGGCAGACCTCGACGCACTTGAAGCAGTTGATGCACTTGCTGTAGTCGATTTCCGCCAAAAAGTCCCGTATCTCGATGGCGGTGCCGATCTCGGGCCGGTCCTTGAAAACCTCGCGGCACGCCTTTTCGCAGAGCTTGCAGGCGATGCATCCCACGGCGCACCCCTTTTTCATCACCGGCCCCTTCTCCCTGTTCCTGCACATTACCAGCACGTCGATCGTGCCGTCCACCAGGCTTATGATGCCCCTCGGGCAGGCGCGCACGCAGCTACCGCAGCCGGTGCACTTCACGGGATCCACCACCGGGATTCCCCGGGCATCCATGTGCAGGGCGTCGAAGGGGCAGGAGCGGACGCAGTCGCCGAAGCCCAAACAGCCGTATTCGCACATCTTGGGCCCCCCCATGAGGTTGTGGGCGGCCAGGCATTCCATGGGGCCGGAATAGTCGAACTTCTTCCTCGTGACGTCGATGCCCCCCTGGCAGTGGACCCTGGCCTTGAGCGCCACGGCGGCGCCGCCGGTCTTCTCCATTCCCATGATCTCGGCGATTGCATCCGCCGATTCGGCCCCCCCCACGGGGCAGAGGTTTATCTCGAATTTCTGCTCCACGATCCTGGTGGCGTAGGCGGCGCAGCCGGGCATGCCGCAGGCGCCGCAGTTCGCCCCCGGCAGAGCCTCCAGCACCTTCTCTATTCTGGGGTCCTTCTCCACCTTCAGCTTCAGCTTCGATATCGAGAGTATGAGACCGAAGGCGACGCCGATCGCGGTGAGGCTCACGATCGATGAAAGTGATGGGAACAGTATTTCCAGCATGACTCTTCATCTCCTTGGGACCGGGAATCCGGCATTTGCGATTATACCTTGATATTTTATGCTTGAAAAAAATCAATTACTAATCGATCATTAAACGAGGAAATGTGACATGCCCCCCATCGCCACCACCGAAAAAAGAACCGACGTCGATTTCCAGCGCGAGGCGCTGACGGCCCTGAAAAACAAGCAGGACATCGTCTTCGTCACCTATTCCGCCATCGAGGACACCGAGGAGAAGATCAAATTCGTCCTGGGGAAGGTCCTGGAGCAGCACAACAAGGAGGACATCTTCACCCCCGTGCTCTCCTGCATCAAGGAGCTCATCGCCAACGCCACCAAGGCCAACGCGAAAAAAATACTCATCGAGGAGGGGAAGATCCAGAACCCCGACGATCCGGTGGAGGTGGTACGTCAGATACGCTCGATCCTCAACGAGGACGCCCTTCTGGAGTACGGCATCAAGGCGAAGACACACGGACTCTCCACCCGCATCTACGTCAAGATGATCGGCAACAACCTGATCATCGAGGTCATCAACAACCTCCCCCTCTCGGACAAGGAATACCGGAAGATAACGGAGCGCATCGAGCGCTCGTCAAAGTACGACAACATCGCCGAGTTCTTCATGGAGAACCCGGACCCCGAGGCCGAGGGGATGGGGCTCGGGCTGTCGATGGTGGTGGTGCTCCTGAAGAACATCAACATCTCCTACAAGAACTTCATGGTCACCACTGACCGCCGGAAAAAAACCTTCGCGAAGCTCCTGATCCCCCTGGGAAGATAACCCCCCTACATCTCCCGTCCGCGTTCCCTGAGACGGAAAAAGACGCCGCGTCCCCCCCGCTCGACCTCCAGCATGCCCGCGGCCTTCAGCTGCAGTACGCGGCGTTCCGTCTCCTCGCGGGACAGTCCCATGGCCGAGGCCAGGTCATCCAGTGTCGAGGGTCTGCGCCGAAGCGTGGCGAGGATCATGCCGTCGGTATCGGGAGCCGCCGCCCCCCTCCCCTCCGGCGTGCCGGTGATCTCCACCTCCAGCGGGGCGAGGCGGCGGCTGATCCGCTTGAGCGTCCCGCGGTCCACCCCCGCGACCCATCCCTCGGTGCCGGGCCGGTCCAGGGTGTTAAGCTGTACCAGATCCGGGCCCACGGCGAGGCAGGCCTCCCTGAGAAGGGAGAGCTCCCGGTCGGTGTCGTTGATGCCGGGGACGATGAAAATCTCCAGGATCAGGCGGCCCGAATACTCCCTCCGGAACTCCCCGAGCCCGCGCACCACCGCCGACGGGGTGATGCCGGCGGCCGGCCTGTTGATGGCACCGAAGGCCTCCTGGGACACTGCGTCGAGCGACGGGATCACCAGATCGGCGCCGACGATGGCCCGCCGCACCTCCGGACGCCAGAGAAGCGACCCGTTCGTGAGCACCGCGATGCGGTACTGCGGATATCGCTCCTTCAGGTGGCGGATCACGTCGCCGATGCCGCTGTGCAGCGTCGGCTCCCCGGAGCCGGAGAAGGTGATCACGTCGAGCCGCGGGGCCGAGGAGAGGAAGGCGTCCAGCTCCTCCAGGACCCGTTCCACCGGCGTGTACTCGCGAAGTTCGGTGGTGAGCCGGTCCGTGCACCCGCACTCGCAGTAGATGCAGTCCATGGAGCAGGTCTTGTGGGGCATCAGGTCGATTCCCAGGGAGATGCCGAGCCTCCGGGAGTTGACCGGACCGAAAAGGTATTTCACCGCCCCCCCCGGCTCAGGCCGATATCCAGGTCGAGGGTGACGAAGGATCCGTCCCTGCGGCCGATAACGCTCATGTCCCCCATCTTCATGATGAACTGGGACAGGCTCCCGTCCTTCGAGAGCCCCGCAGCTCCCATCATGAGCAGCGGCCGCACGATGCTGTCCCTGGCGATGAAGAGATAGAGGAACATCTGCTCCTGACGGGGGACGGTGCTGACCGGCGACCGCCCCCCCGCACCAAGGCTCTTCGCGGCGATGGCCCTGGAAACCAGGCCCCCGTCATTCCCGGTATAGAGGCCCCTGTCATCGGCGGCAATAAAGGTCTTACCCTTGTCGTCCAGGCTCCAGATGGCCCTGCGCCCCCGCAGGGAGAGTTCGCCGAAGCGGTCGGCCGGGAGGTGTGATTTCTGATAGCCCCTGATCTTGTCCAGGAGGATGCTCCCGCTCTTGGGCGTCTTCATCGGGAGGAAGACAACCGTGCGGGGCTGCAGGCCCTGCCCCTTTTCCATGATGAGATTCATCGTTCCCGTTGAAAGGGGGAGGACGTCGCGGGTGATGTCGACCCCCCACTGGGACTGAAGCTTCCTTCTGACCCCCAGGTATCCCTTCCCCAGCTGATCACCGCCGCCGAAGGCCTCCCCCACCCGTTCAGGCCAGAGCGAGATGACCGCGTAGACCGAGGGTTCCTTGCTGGCGATCGCCCCCACGGGCGGTCCCGGCTTCATGGCCTGCACCAGGGCCTCCACCGCCCTGTCCCTGTCATTGCATTTCACCGAAACGCTGGCGGTGATCTTCTCTCCGGACATGGAGAGCCCCATGGTTCCGTAATCGATCCATCTGCCCCCTTCATCATCCACCACCGTCGGCGTCTGCTCCTCTCCCACCGCCATGACCATACCGTTCCCCGAGCGGCGCATGCTGCCTGACTCGGTCCCTTCCTTCTCCTTCGCCTCCTTCTGCCGCTGCTGCCTCAGCATCTCGCGGATGAAGTCGCCCCCCGCGTAGGCCACCACGTCAAAGGATCCGGAGTCCCGTCTGCGGAAATCACCGTACATCGCGTCATTCGCCAGAGAGCCACCGCCGGAGACCGAGAGGTCCACCACCGAGTGGAGCAGATCCCCCTCTGAGGCCATGATGAAGTACCCTGAGACCACGGTCATGAACAGGTCCTTCCCCACCTGCAGGATGCGGCTCCCCCGATAGTCGGTCACTGCAGGATAGACGTCCACGTCCTTGCCGGCGGAAAGTTTTTTCCGCAGCTCCACCATGGCCATGGGAAGGTCCCTGCTCCCGCGGGATGGGATGTAGAGTACGATCCTGCCGGCCCCCGTTTGCGTCTCGCCGAACCAGGCGAGCCCCATCTGCCTGTCGATATCGATTCCTGCCGAGGAGAGGGAGGCCGCGTTGAGAAGATCGATGCCGGTCTTCTGGCGGAATTCGGTTATGGACGTCTGGACCTTCTGCCGATTCGCCTCCGGCAGCAGCGTATCGATGAAGACGCGGGCAAATTTCACGAAATCCTTCACCTGTCCGGATTTCATGAAGATCAGGGTGCGCGCGGGGGTGATCGATTCGATCCCGCCCCCCTCCTGCGCGTTCACCGAGAAGACCGTACACGTGATGAGGAGTATCGCGATTTTTCTCATTTCCTTACATCCTGTCGGGAGATTCGACCGCCGCTGCAGTCCGCTGAGACAAGTATAACAGGAACACCGGCGGCCGTAAACGAAAAAACAGCTTGCCGGCGGCCGCCTTCAGGATATACGGATAATTCACCGTAAAAAACGAAAAATCATTGAAGATTGCGGTGCCGGTGATACGCTGTCCGCAATCAGTACCATCGCCGGCGGTGATCATGAATACATTGGAAATCAAGAAAAGTTACGAGGAGATCAACGGCAGAATCAAGAAGGGGGATGCGGTGATCGTCACCGCCGAGGAGATGCCCTCCATTGTGACCGATCTTGGCGTGAAGAAGGCGTTCCAGAAGGTCGATGTGGTCACCACCGGCACCTTCGGTACCATGTGCTCCTCCGGCTCCTTCATCAACATCGGCCACACCAAACCGAGGATGAAGGCGTCAAGGGTATGGCTCAACGGCGTGGAGGCCTACGGTGGCGTCGCCGCGGTGGACTGCTACATCGGGGCCACCCAGGTGCAGGACGACGATCCGCTGAACAAGGTCTACCCCGGCCGCTTCCTCTACGGCGGCGGCCACGTGATCGAGGACCTGGTGGCAGGCAGGGAGGTGCGC
Organism: Spirochaetota bacterium; assembly: GCA_016929135.1. Lineage (GTDB taxonomy): Bacteria > Spirochaetota > UBA4802 > UBA4802 > UBA5550 > JAFGJK01. Next base: position 8,376 of record JAFGJK010000001.1, read on the forward strand.
CTCCAGGCCAAGGGCTACGGCACCGACTGCTACCCGCTGCGGGAATACGACCGCGTCATCACCATCGCCGACCTGAAGAACGCGATACTCTTCAACCCCAGGAACTCATATCAGAACTACAACTGTGCGGTGAACGGATCGAAGAAGACCATCTACACCTACATGGGTATCCTGAAGCCGGACATCGCCAACGCCACCTACTCCAGCGCGGGACAGCTCTCGCCGCTGTTCAACGACCCCTTCTTCTGGACCATCGGCTGCGGCACCAAGATCTTCCTGGCCGGTGCGGCCGGCGCCGTGGCCTGGCACGGAACGCAGCACAATCCCCATGTCCAGCGCGGCGAAAACGGCATCCCACGCGAGGGGGGCGGCACCATCGCCGTAGTGGGTGACATGAAGGAGATGGATCCGGCCTTCATCCGCGGCGCCTCCATCACCGGCTACGGCTGCTCCCTCATGGTTGGGATCGGCATCCCGATCCCGATCCTGAACGAGGAGCTGGCGTACTTCACCGGTCAGAGCGACAGCGACATCTTCTGCCAGGTGATCGACTACGGGAAGGACTACCCCACCGGCGAGGGAGAGCCGCTGTGCGAGACGAGCTACGCCGAGTTGAAGAGCGGGTTCATCGAGGTGGCCGGGGGGCGGATACCCGCATCCCCCCTCTCCAGCTACCCGGTGGCGCGGAAGATCGCCCTGACTCTGAAGGAATGGATCCGGCAGGGCTTCACCCTTGGGGCCCCGCAGGTGCCCATGCCCACCGAGGATTTCAGGGGCACGGTGCGATGAGCCGACGCGCCAGGACATACCGCGATTTCACCGGCACGGGTCGCTGGAAGAGCTTCGCGGTGAAGGTGGAGACCACGGACCTCTACATCCGCGCATCCTCTCACCTGTGCGCCCCCGCCCTGGATTCGGTGCGGCGCATCAGGGAGTGCCTGTGGCGCCACATCGAGGATCACCCGGAATTCCTCACTAGCCTCACCCCACTGCCGGAGCCGGAGGGGGCCCCGGCGGCGGCCTCCATGATGTACGGCGCCGCCTCGATCGCCGGTGTCGGCCCCATGGCGGCAGTGGCGGGTGCCATCGCCCAGCTGGTGGGCCTGGAGCTGGCGGCCCATTCCGGCGAGATAATCGTGGAGAATGGCGGTGATATATGGATGCGGCTCACCGGGCCTGCGGAGGTGACCCTCTTCGCCGGCGAATTCCGGTTTCCCGGCGGCATCAGGATACTGGTGCGGCCTGAGGACACCCCCTGCGGTATCTGCACCTCCTCCGCCAGGATCGGCAGCTCCATCAGCTTCGGCAAGGCCGACGCGGCGACCGTGCTGGCACCGGACGCGGCCCTGGCGGACGCCCTGGCCACGGAATGCTGCAACAGGGTGAAGTGGGAGGAGGACATCGAACCCGCACTGGACTATGCAATGGATCGGGGGGCCCACGGGGTGATCGTGGTGTACCGGGACCTCATGGGGATCAGGGGATCAATAGAACTGACGGGATAGGCCTATGTATTCGATAAACGTGCTGTGCATTTTCGACAAGAGCATCATGTACAAGCCGATCATCTACCGGCTGGCGAAGGACTTCGACGTGCTATTCAACGTCCTGGAGGCAAAGATATTCCCGAAACTCGAGGGGCGCATAATCCTGGAGCTCCGGGGCGAGCGGGAGGCCGTGGATCGGAGCATCCGGTACCTTGAAGAGGAGGGGGTCCGGGTGGAGGTGCTGGCTGACAAGATCCGCCGCGACGAGGAGAGATGTGTCCACTGCGGCGCCTGCACCACCGTATGCCGCGTCGACGCGCTCACCATCGAAAGGGCCACCATGGAGGTGAAGTTCCATCCGGATCGCTGCGTCGCCTGCGGGTTATGCAAGCTCGCCTGCCCCGTGAAGGCCATGTCGGGGAATTCCATCGACATCGAGTGAGACGCCGGTTCCTCATCACGATCATGGAGTTCCCGGCGGGAGATGCGGATCGGAGGGCATCAATGGAATCGCATCGTCATGAAGAATAGACGCAATGAGGAGACATCGTCAGGGTCAAGCGGCGACCTCAGGCTTCTGGCAGAGCAGGCCTTCTCCAGGGCGGCCGGGGCACCCCTCATTCCGGGAAACCGCGTCACGATACTCAAGGACGCCTCAGAGAACTACACCGCATGGCTGAGGGCCCTCCGGAGGGCCAAGCAGAACATCCATTTCGAATCATACATCATCTACGACGACGATATAGGACGAGAGTTCGCCGGCGTCATGTCCTTCAAGGCGAGGCAGGGAATCCGGGTACGGCTGATCTATGACTGGCTCGGCGCCCTGGGCAAGACGTCCCGCCGGTTCTGGAGAATGCTCCGCGAATCCGGCGTGGAGGTACGCTGCTATAACCCTCCCGGGATCGACCGTCCCCTGAGCTGGCTGAGCAGGGACCACCGGAAGATGATAGGGATCGACGGTACGACAGGCTTTGTCTCAGGGCTCTGCGTCGGCCGCAGGTGGGCCGGCCGTCCCGAAAAGGGGATAGACCAATGGCGCGATACCGGCGTCATGGTGGAAGGACCGGCCGTCGCCGACATCGAGCGTGCCTTCGCGGACCTCTGGTCGTCCATGGGCCCCCCCCTGCCCGAAGAGGAGATCCCGTCACGGCGCGCCCTCGGCAGGAGCGGCGACACATCGGTACGCATCGTGGCGAGCATGCCGAACACCGCGGGGCTCTTCCGTCTCGACCAGCTCATCGCCGCCATGGCACGCAGGTCGCTGTGGCTCACGGACGCTTACTTCGTCGGCTTCACCCCGTATGTGCAGTCGCTCAGGGCCGCGGCGATGGACGGCGTCGATGTGCGACTCCTCGTCCCGGGCACCACCGACATCCCGATATTGAGGGCCGTATCGAGGGCCGGCTACCAGCCGCTCATCGAGGCGGGCGTCAGGATCTTCGAATGGAACGGGCCCATGCTCCACGCAAAGACCGCGGTGGCTGACGGCAGATGGGCACGTATAGGATCGAGCAATCTAAACATCGCCAGCTGGATGGGCAACTGCGAGCTGGACGTCGTGGTTGAAGACGCTGACCGCGCCGTGGCCATGGAGCGCATGTACCTGGACGACCTGTCGAACTCCACCGAAATCGTGCTGGTGAGGCGCCGCGCCGTCTCCCCCGTGATGAAGAGGCATCGGGCGTCGCGCCGCATGGGAGGCCGAGGCAAGGGGAACATCGCCCGGCCGGGCGTGGGCTTCATCCGTGCGGGGCGGGTCGTGGAGGCGGCCTTCACCAACCGCCGGGTCCTTGATCCTGCCGAAGCGAAGATCATGATCGGCGCGGGCCTCATCCTCCTGACCCTTGCCGCCGTGGCATTCCTGTGGCCGCGGATACTGGCGTTCCCCCTGGCCGTTGTCAGCGGATGGCTCGCCTCGGCGCTCTTCCTCGGCGCCCTCAGGACCAGGGGACCGAAGAAGCACGGGTGACGGCGCTGCAGGAACAGCGCACGGTGGCGACCGCCTCCGCCCGCAAGCGATTCGACCCCCGACGGCGAGAGGGACGAATCCGGGGATCGCGGCATTCAGCGGCACCCCGTTCTGGGGTCTGCATAAACGCACCTGTCGACAACAACGACGAGTCCGCCGCAATGGAGGCGGCGGCCCCCGCGTTACTGGGGCCCTCCCGCGGCGACGCGGTTTTTCGCGGGCACGCCCCTCTTCTCATGGGATGGAGGTGATTGTTCCTGCGGTTCACCGTCGCGGAGAAAACACGTCGTCACCCCTTCTGTGATGCGATCCTAGAGCTTCCCCTCCCTGTCCAGCTTCTCTATGTCGGCAGGGGTGATGGGCCTGTCCTTCCCCAGTATCTGCGCCGCCCTGTTGAGCTTTCTCACCATGTCATCATCCTCGATGACCTTGTCCTTGTTGAAATCAACATTGTCCCTGCTCCTGGGCGGGATGCTCAGGTAGAGCTTCGCGTAGCCCACCTCGTTGCCGGGGAAGGCCCCCTTGAGGCTGATGCTCACGTTGCATGTCGAGGAGGCCACGACCGAATTGCTCACGTGCACCACCTGTTCAACGGTCGCCCCCGGGGAGATGGTGGATACGCCGATGACACTGGAGGCCGGCAGCTCCCTGCGGTCCGGCGAGCCCGAGGCGATGCACGGTTTCAGCTCGATCTCGGCGATGTTAAAGGTCACCGGCTCGTCAAAGATGTTCTTGAAGACGGCGGTCACCTCGATGCCGTTGTCGGTGACCTTCGGGAACTGGTCATACACCACCGGAAGGACCGCGCTCCCCATGAGCCTGGAGAGATAGTGGATGTTGGGAAACGATATCGTGGTGCGCCCTATGGCGGTCTGATGCAGGCTGTCGATGACCTTCACCGTGACGAGAAAGCTTGACTGGAGCGTCCGCTGCTCCCTGGTGGCATAGCTGTGCTCCACGTATCCCGTGGAGGTCGTCGCCTTCTTTTTATCGCCGAAGTCCCACAGGTAGGTGCATTTCCCCGCCAGGCCCTCCTGGCTGGTCACCTCAAACTGCGCCGTCTCGGACTTCAGATTGTGCAACCGTCCCCTGAGTATCACGGCGTTTCTTCCCGGGCAGTCGAGGACGTTCACCTGGACCTTTTTGAAATCGATGTGCATCCCCTCGTCCCTCACCACCACGTAGAATTCCTTGAGGCCCGCCCTGGTGTACCTGAGTATGGCAGGATTGCCCAGCTTGTTCTGGATCCGGTACACCAGATGCTCGTCGGGTCCGTTGGGATTCTTCGCGATCACCCGCACCATGAAATCCTCGTTTACGCATACCGGATTTTTCTCGATGATGACATCCCTGATGAGATTTGCCTTCTCTATCTGGTACGTCTTGACATTGTCGGGATGGAACTCCTGCACGGGCCTGCTCTCATTATCGGAATCCATGAACTGAAACAGGCTGTGCAGCCGCGACAGCTTTTCCTTCTCCCCCCCCGAAGCATCATCCGATGTTCGCCGGGAACTGTTCCCGAACACAAAAAACAGCACCACTGCAACTGCCAGACACGCTAAGCCGATGACTAAATGCTTCCTCTTCATTTTCAAACTCCGGTATAATTGCTCGATTCACAGAATATGGTGTACGGTGATGAATGGGACAAGCCGGTACGCGATGAAATAGCGGGGTACAGAAAACCCTTCCATAGGAAGGGTTCTCTGTACCCATGTACGGATGGCTTAATCAACCCAGTAGTAATACCCGTCGGTGATGACCAACGGCTCCACCTGCCCGTAATACGATGAGGAATCCGTCTGTACGCCCACATTGTTGCCTGCGGGATTCGTGTAATTGTACAGAAGGAGATGATCGGGGGCATTGGCCGTAGCGGTGACCGATCCTATGTGGGATCTCCAGTAGCTGGAGGTATCCGAAGACCTGTCGAATCCGAAGGTATTCACGATCTGATTCGCGATCTTTTCATCGGCGCCCGTACCGAAAAGCCCCTCGATGTCGATGATAAAGGCGCCGAAGCCGCCCGCATCATCCCGGACCATCGCCCGAACGGATTCGTAGAGACTGTTGGCGCAGAGGTCGACGAGAGCGGGGGGGATGGTCGCCACATTCATCGTCTTGCCCGAGTAGTAGTTCGCATACCAGCAGGTGCCGGAGCAATGATTGCCTCGCCCCTTGACCAGCTGATTCGTGTAGTCCAGCTGGTACATGTTCACGTATGCGTTTACCCTGTAGTACCCGCGGAGGTAGTTCAGTGTATCGGCAGCCGCGTTCAGGAAAGACCGGTATGCGCTCTCATTGGCAGCAGTGGGGCGCAGTACCGCACCGCCGGCCGCGTTGAAGTTATGGGTGGAGTTGTAGGTGGAATCGATATCTTCCGTCAGGATTCCGGGAGTACCGTTGGCCAGCCTGTCGGGATTCAGCCGCTTCGGCGTCGTTTTGATGAACCAGATATAATTGTACTCGATGGGTATCTCGCCGGCATACATCGTATTGTGCCTGATATTATACCCATCATCGACCGCCATGCCGCTGTGGCTCCAGTAGCAGCCGAGAATCGAAAGAAGATCCATGATGAATCCTTCACCGGTTGACAGGATCACGTCCCCTTTCTGTGCGTTAATGCTCATGGGCCTGTACACCCACTGTCCCGCGAACAGTGTCGAGGCGCACATGAGTATCACCAGCACCATTGAAACCCTCGTGATACACTTCATAGATGAACCCTCCATAAGTTTGAATAGATCTCTCCGACACACTTACATGAGCAAGTATTCACTCATTTCTATGGGTCTATTTAGATTTTTATATATACCAGGAAGCCGTATTATGTCAACAAAAACCGTCCAGCCGGACAAAAAAATAAAGAAATTATTTGTTAATATTGTTTATTAAAATTATTATATTTTATTTGGTCAATATGGCATCGCGGACACCCCCTCACGGCACCCGCGCCGTCCGTATCCAGCACTCAATGGCCCCGCAGAGGGGATCGAAGAGGGGACCGGCGCTCCGGGCGTTGGAGAGCACATCGCCGGCGGCGATTATGAGAAACCGCTCGTTCCACGCGGCGATGACCGGATCCTTCACATCGGTCAGCTCGTACATCGGGATGCCGCGGTTCCTGTTCTCAACGCCCGGGTGGACCGTCTCGCCCCACACGGTCTCGCCGGGGACGAGCCACCCCCTGAGAGCGCTCCCCCGGAGATCAAGGGATCCCGCCCGGTGGAGCAGCACGGAGGCGGGGCCGTACTGGAACCTGATGCTGAAAAAATCCTTACCGATACCTCCGTCGGTGAGGAAGCATGGC
>JAFGJK010000029.1 GCA_016929135.1 Spirochaetota bacterium
ATTACCTCCGTCGTCTCGGACAATGCAAACCCGAACGTCTGAATCGGTCCATCACCCCCTTCGATTCATCATGACGGGGGTCAGAGCTTATACGCTGAATAATAAATTGAATTGTAAGGAGAAACGACAAAACAATAAAAAAAATGAAGAATGACAAACGACCACCGCAGAAGCGGCAACCGGGAAAAACCCGACGGTCACTCGACTTTTGTATGGTCCAGCATCCACTGCACCGCCAGCTGTACCACGTCTGAGGAACTGCCGATGTTCAGCTTATTCTTTATCCGTTCACGGTAGTTCTCCACCGTTTTCACGCTAATATTGAGCTTCTCTGCGATATGGCGATTCCCCAGTCCCTGACCGAGATACTGGAACACCTCATACTCCCGGTTCGTCAGGGATTCCACCGATATCCGCTTGCCGCTCATCGCATCGAACTGAAACCGATCGATGAACTTCTCCTTCACCCTGTCGCTGAAGAACTGTTTCCCCTGGAGCACCGTTCGAATCGCCTTCACGATGGTACCGGGGGACTCCTGTTTCATCACGTATCCCCTGGCCCCGACACTGATAGCCCGATCCGCATATAGGGATTCATCGTATATTGAAAGTACCAGGCACGGTAAGCCGGGATACCTGGATTTCAGTGCCTTGATCAGATCAATGCCACTCGTTCCACCCAGGGATACGTCAACGGTAAGCATATGTGGCTGCAGCTGCCCCACCATCTTCAGCGCATCCTCCGCGTTTTTTGCCTCACCGCACACAAAGAGGTCCTCCTCCCTGTTGATGATCTGAGTCAGGCCCTGGCGGACGATGGGGTGATCATCAACCACAAGCACCCCGTATTTGTCCCGGCTGCCCTTGGAGGCGGTATAGAGCCTCTGGAGGTTTTCACCGGTATCCTCAATGCTCTGACCCTCCTGTTTTTTTATTACGCATGATATCCTCGTACCTCCGCCGCTGTTCCGATTTATGGAAAGGGCCCCTCCGATGATCCAGGCCCGGTACTGCATGATGCTGAGACCCGTCCCCTGCCTCCCTCTGTGAGCCAGGTCTATACCGACGCCGTCATCGGTCACCTCGAGAGTGATCATCCCGTTCTGATCGTTCAGGGCAACGATGATGTTCTGCGCACCGCCGTGCTTTACGGCGTTGTTAACCGCCTCCCTGGCAATATAATAGAGATGCGACGATTCGGCGTTCCCTTCAATGGCGATCTCGCCCTCTTTTTTCAGTATGCATTTTATCCCGTGCATTGCCTTGACACTCTCGCAGAGCTCCTCCAGCGCCGCCACGAGCCCCCCCTCCTGTCGGTCCACCGGACAGAGCCCCCTGGCCAGGTCCCGTGTCTGGTTTATCGCCTGGGATATCATGGATATTATCTCGTCGAGGTCCATCGACTCCTCGGCCTCCCGGTCCTCGAGCCGTATCTTCACGATCTCGCTTTTAAAGATGATGCCGGCCAGGTGCTGCCCCAGGCCGTCGTGGAGGTTTTGACCGATGCGGTAGCGCTCCTTCTCGTTGTCGTTCATGATGATCTTCTCAAGGCGACGGCGCTCGGTGATGTCGATCCCGACGAAATAGATGAAGTCGATTTCACCGTTGGGCTTGCACATGGCCCTGCCGTGCCATTCCACGAGCAGATCTGACCCCTCCCTGGTGCGCATGCAGTTCTCGAAGGGGGCCTGCACCTTGTCGTCGTTCAGCCTCCTGATGTACTCCTCGGTAACGCTGCGGTACCCCTCGGCGACAAGGGTCGATATGTACCCCTGCCCTTTCAGTTCCTCGATGGTATACCCCAGGGCGTTCAGCATCGCCCGTCCCACGATCATGATCGATCCTGAACCGTTGATGGCGATGTAATAGGCGGGCGATGAATCGTAGAGGCTTTTGGTGAAATCCCTCTCCTTGATGAGCTTGTTCCTCGATTCCTGGAGCTCCCGGGTCCGTTCGTTTACCATCTCTTCAAGAAGGTCCTTCTCCTTGCGGATGAGATCCTCTGAATGCTTGATCCGGAGCATCACGTTTATCTGTGCGATCAGCTCGGTCTCGTCGATCGGCTTTGTCAGGAAGGCGTCGGCGCCGATCTGAAGGCCCTTGAGCTTGCTCTCCATATCGGTCTTAATGGCGGTGAGGAGTATGATCGGAATATGCTTCGTCACCTCGTCATCTTTCAAATGCTTGCAGACTTCGAATCCGTCCATCTGGGGCATCTTGATGTCCAGGATGATCGTATCGGGCTGTTCCCGTTTTGCCTTCTCGATCCCCTCGATGCCGGACTGGGCGGTTATGACGGTGCAGTCGGTGAGGAAGTTGCCGAGTAGCGCCGATATGGTTATCAGATTATCGCGCTTGTCATCAATTGCCAGGATTTTTTTCATTCCGCATAACGGTCCAGTATTCTATCGTCTTTTTCAATCCCTCGATATCGAAGGGTTTCATGAGATAGTCATCGCATCCGGCCATGAGGATACGCTCGCGGTCGCTGTCCAGGTAAAAGGCGGTCATGGCTATGACCGGAATCTCGCTGGTGATCGGATCCCCCTTCAGCCGCTCAATCACGTTGTAACCGTTCATCCTTGGCAGCGCGATGTCAAGCAATATGCAGTCGGGGATCGCTTCCATCGCCTTTTCCAGGCCATCGATTCCGTCATACGCCTCCATGAGCGAATAGTCCTCCTGGAGAAGAGCTCGCAGCGTGATCACCGTATCCATGTCGTCCTCCACGATGAGCACACGCTTCCTTCCGTTTACCCCTGACTGCTGCCCCGTCTCGGCCTGGACCTGCTTCTGCGTCCCCCTCCCCGTGTTCATGTTCACCGGGATCCTCACCGTGAAGGTGGAGCCGGAGCCCAGCGAGCTCGACACCTCGATCGTTGCATTGATCAGATGGGCGGACTTGTAGGCGATGGCGAGACCGAGCCCCGTCCCCTCGTATTTCCTCGTGAGCGTACCGTCGATCTGCCGGAACTCCTCGAAGATGCGAGGGAGGTCCTCCTCGGCGATGCCGATCCCCGTATCCACAACATTGACGGCGATCAGCGCTCCCTCGCGGACAGCGGATATCACGACCCCCCCCTGCTCGGTGAATTTCACCGCGTTCCCGATGATGTTCTGCAGTATCTGGTAGAGCCGCGCCTCGTCGGTCTCAACGTCAGGCAGGTCCTCCGGTATCTGCAGCCTCAGCAGGATCCCCTTGTCCTCGGCAAGCTGCTCGAAGTTCTCTACGATCACGCCGAGCACCGAGCGGAGGGATATCATCCTGGGCTTCAGGTCGATCCTGCCGGACTCGATCTTCGACAGGTCCAGAATATCGTTGATCAGGGCGAGGAGATGGTCGCCGTTCCGCTCGATGATCTCTATGTAGCCCTTCTGTTCCTCCGTGAGGTTGCTGCTCTTGTTCAGCAGAAGCACCCTGGAGAGAGAGAGGATCGAGTTGAGCGGCGTTCTCAGCTCATGGCTCATGTTCGACAGGAATTCCGTCTTCAGCCGGCTCGACTCCTCCACGATCTTCCGCTGTTCCTGCAGCGTATAGTTCTGGCGGCGCACCATCTCGGTCTGCCGCTGCAGCTCGTAGGCCTGCCGTTGCAGGGCGTCCTGTTTCGTCTCCAGGAGCCTGTTCTTCATCTCCAGCTCGGTCGAGAGCTTTTTCCGCTCCTCTATCGCCAGTATGTTGGAAAATGCGGTGTTCATCACCGGCCAGATCTGCTGGAGAATCCTGAGCGCCGGTTCGGTGTACCCGCGAAGGCTCGCCAGGGAAATGATGGCCACGCAGGTGTTGTGGGCGATCACCGGAATCGTGACGAGCTCCTTGGGCATCACGTCGCCGATCACGGTCCGCAGCCTGAACTGCCTGGTCTCGCTCACGATCTCGGTGCGGGTGATCCGCCGCATCGCCAGGGCCCTGCCGAACTCCCCCTCCAGCGTCTCGGCGTGAAAGTTCACGATCGCCTCGGAATCGAGGCCGATGGAGGTGAGATGAGTGAAATCCCGCCCGTCCGGTGTTAGCACGTAGAAGGCGCCGATGCAGGAGCCGGTGATCTCCATGAATTTCATGATGATATTGGAGCTGAAGCTGTCCAGGTCGATCGTGGCCACCATGATCTCGATGAGGTCAGAGCAGGTCTTCTGGAAATTGAGCTCGTTGACGATGGTATCCGCCATGCTGTTGAAGGATCTCGCGAGATAGCCCAGCTCGTCGTTACCCCCCGAGGGATTCCTTGCATTCAGGTCGCCGCTCTGGATTTTCGAGGCGACGCTGATGAGAGACAGCACCGGGCCGGTAAGGTTTCTCGCCACCAGGATCGCCACCGCGGACGCGATGCCCAGGAGAAGGAGGATGAGCAGGATCATGCTCCCGAGCATCTCCCTGGCAGGCTCGAAGACCTCGAGCGAATCCTGCTTCACCATGAAGCCCCAGCTGAGTCGGGGAATGTAGGTGTAGGCCGCGATGGATCCGATCCCCCTGTAATCCTCGTACTCAACGATGCCGGTCCCCCCCCGCAGGGCCTGTACCGACGCCTCGTCGATCACCTTGTTCACCTTCACGGCATCGTGCTCGCCCGGATCGTTCAGCGATACATGATCCCTGTCCACGATGAGGGTCCGGCCCGTCTTCCCGAACCTCGCCTTTGCCGAGAAGAGCTTGGCGAGCGCCCTCCGGAGGTCGATGCGCCCCACCAGGACGCCGGAGGGACCCGGCTGCCCCATATGGAGGGGCATGGAGAAGGTCACCGAGGGCCTGTCGAATTCCTTGGGTGACGGAAAATCCCGGATGTAGAACTCCCTCCCCTTCATGGCCTCGGTGAAATAGGCGTACCCGTAGCAGTTGTACCCGATCCTGTCACGGTCCGTGGAATAGAGGATCGTTCCGCCCGAGGCCCCGATGATGAAGAACTCGGCATAGGCATCGAAGTGCCTGATGCGGCTTTTAAAGAGCGAGTCAAGCACCGCCAGCTCCGCGGGACCGGAAACCCGGTTTGCGAAGAGTGACCTGCAGGCGCGGATGAAATCCGCGTCATCGGCCGCAAGCTCCATGTCCTCGTGGATCCTGTCGATCCAGGCGTTGATTTCGGCGGCGTTGATGTCCCTCATGAGCGTGAAACGCTCAAAGGCCCGCTCACGCACCGAGGAGACCCTGTGCAGATAGACGCCCATGGCGAAAAGGGACAGGGAGGCGAGCACCAGGAGGCAGCACCATACCAGCAGGCGTACCCGGATACTGGAAAAATAGAATTTCGGTCGTTTCATAGTCAACCTGGCAGATGAGGTGCACTCTCGCCCCGAGGCAGGGGTTTACGCGCCCGTGAGCTTCCCGATGGTCATCTTCAATACATAGAGGATATTGAAAAGATTGCTTATGCCCCCGATGAAGCGCTCCTTGATCATTCCCCTGGGAATCTCGTCGATCGTCTCCTTGATGCGCTGCAGTCCGGAGGATAGGGACACGTATTCCTTCAGGACCGCATCATTCCCCGCAAGCCCGATGAGGCCCTTCACCACCCTCTCCGCGGCAGAGACATCGGAGAAAAGCTCACGATACAGATTTTTCCTGTCACCGGATATGCCGTAAAGCAGTTTTTCTACGATGCAGATCCTCACCACCGCATATCCCAGGAGCACCTCCTCGGTATTTCTGTTGCTGAAGCGGTCCGGATAGCGGTTGAAGTACACGGTCCCGAGTTCAATCATGGAACCGCTCGAAAAATCGAAATCACCCTGCAGGGATATGACCGATTCCTTGAAGGCATCGACATCTCTTGAGGCGGAAAAGATATGGGCGATCTCTTTCTCCATGAAGCCCCGCATTGATTGAGTCGACTGTATACTCCTCTACATCCCCCAGGGACATGCCGAGGAGTATACAGTGCCCAATGCCCCGTGGTCTACTTTTTCAGATAACGGCCGATCACGGAGAGAAGAAGATCAAAATTCACCGGTTTCTGGAACACACCGTTAAAGCCGAGATCACTCAGGCCAATATTGTTGGCGGTGGCGTCCCCTATACTGCTCAGCAGGAATACCGGTATGTCCTTGTTCTCTTCCTTGATGATTTTTGCCACCTTGGCGCCCTCATCGATGTGCTCCATCATCATGTCGCACAGGACAATATCCGGCTTCGCGCTCTTGAAAACCTCCAGGCCATCTTTCCCGCTCAGGGCAACCTTCGTATCGAAACCGTTGCCGTCCAGTATGGCCTTTACAGAATCGCAGATTGCCGGATCGTCATCGATGATCAGCACCTTCTTTTTATCAGCCATTGAGACCTCCCAGAATTGTAAAAAATTTCCACAAGATTTCTTGATAGAATGAAACTCTAAGTAAAAATACCTATAAAATGCAGCAAATTTGTCAAAAATAAAACGAAAAAGTTCGGTAAAAAATAGAAAAAAAGTGAATTTTACGGTGAAAAGTTGTGAAATTTTGCACAAATTATGGCAATTAGAATCCCAAAAAACGACATTCACTATTATTTTATCTAAAAGTCAAGGACAAGAGAAAAGACCGCAGTTGCACTCATGTACGAATAAAACAGGCCCCGGCTGGATGCCGAGGCCTGGAGGGTTCCTTCTGATACCGCAACGGCAATGGCGATTATTTCCTGTTCGTCACCAGATCATAGAGCCGCATCAGACTGTTCACGTATCCGAACTCGTTGTCATACCAGAAGTTCAGGTCCACCATGGTATAGTAACGATCGTCACGCTTCGAGGTGCGGCGATGAGTGAAGAGTGAATCGTAGATGGTGGAGTAGGGACTGCCGATAATGTCCGCGCTCACCAGCTGCTTCTCCGAGAAGAGCATCACCTCGGGATTCGCCGAGGAATACTTTTTAAAGATATCGTTGATGTAGGTGTTGTCGTATTCTCCCAGGAGCGATACGTCCATCACCACGATGGAGCCGGTGTTCGAGGGGACCCTGATCGCCGACGCCTGGGAGCCGATCCCCAGCTCCCGCACCTCCGGGATCACCTCAAGCACGGCGTTGGCGGCGCCGGTGGTGGTGGGTATGATGTTGTTCAGTATGCTCCGCCGCTTTCGCGTGTCCTTGTCGCCGTCCTTCGGGAGCGTATCGAGCACGCTCTGGGAGTTCGTGACCGAGTGGACCGTGGTGAGCGCATAGGATATCATCTTGTCACCGAAATGATCCACCAGGGCCTTGATCGGCGGCGCGCAGCAGTTTGTGGTGCATGAGGCGTTCGAGATGATGTTGTGCTTCTGGTTGTCGTACACATGGTCGTTGACGCCCATCACCACCGTCACCGCGTCATCAGGCAGCAGTGCGCCCTTGTTTTTGATCTTGAAGGGGGCGGTGAGAATCACCTTCTTCGCATGATTGAGATGCCCCCTGAGGGAATTCTCCTCGTTCATACTGGGATCGAGCATCTTTCCCGTGGTATCGAAAACCACCTCCACGCCGTGCCCCGACCACGTGATGTTTCCCGGCTTTCGGCAGTCCGGCGAGTTGAGCCAAACAATCCTGACCCCGTTCATGAACAGGTCGTCCCCCTTAACCTCAAGCGACTGCTCCCTTCCGAACCCGAACATGAAGCGCTCGTAGGGTCCGAAGGTCGAATCATAAGACATATAGGTTGCCAGGTCCCGTATATCTTTGCCAATCTTCCTGCCGGTGGAGATGATGACCGCATCCTGTTCCTTCCTGGCGGTGAGCATCCACACCAGCAGCTTCCCGATCCTGCCGATACCGTTGATGCCGACAGGAGATTTCGGTGAAACCGTTGCCATACATAATCCTCCTGAAATATAATTCCTGCACGATCACGGCGCTGTGCCGTTATGAGCCCCCGCGCGGGGACGCTCATGAAATGCTCTTTTTCCTCGTCTTATGGTATCCGATGAAGACGTGTCCGTTGGCTCCGTCGATGGTGATGAAGTCCCCTTCCCGGATGGTGATCAGGGAGCGGTTCGGATTCTCCGTTCTTACCTCGGCGGTGTTGGTCCGCTCGTCAATCTTCATAAGCGAGAAATCGCTCACCCCGGATTTCTCGAGGCGCCGCATCTGCAGCACCGCATGGGAGGTCATCCCGCCCACGCAGGTGAGGATGCCGTCCGATTTCTTGAGCCCGATGACGTCCTCCGGCGTCGTCTCGGGGCGCACCAGGATAACCTTGTCGCCACGGTACTGCTCCCGCACCAGGTCGATCCTGTTTATATCGAAGACCACCCTGCCGGACACGGCACCGCCGGATGCGGCGAGCCCCTGGCCGATGAGCGATTCCTGGAGCTCCAGCGGCGTCTCGACCATCTCGTCTATGTCGAATATGTGCTTGGTCATGCCGCGGATCTGAAGAACGTAGATCACGTCGTTCTCCACCGTGAATTCGATCTCCACGTCGTTTCCCCAGCGATCGCGTATCTTGCGCACGGTCTCGAAGAGCCTTCGGTAAATGGAGGGGAACCTGAGCTCCAGGGATGGGAACTCCTTCAGCTTGCCGTGGTGCTTTTTCTGCTCCTCGCTGATGGGGAACACCTTTGCGACGCCGCTCACGATATCGTGCCCCTGCGCCCTGGTCTTGTACTCGCCCGAGAGGCTCATCTGCTCCTTCCCCAGATACATGCTGTACACCACGCCGGTGATGAAGTCCGGGTTGATGTTGCCGAAAACCATCTTCTGCACGATCACCGCGGTCCCCCACTCGTCGGAGACGTTGATGAACTCGCGGTAGTTCCTGCTGATGTTCGAGTTCCACGACAGATACACCCCCAGGATCGCGTAGAAGAGCTGTTTGTACGGGTCCTTGGGTATGGAAAAGCCGTAGTCGTTTATGGCGTAGCGGTACCTCCTGGTGAGCTGTTCCATCTGGCGGCCGGTGAGGTGCTCCTTCAGGGCGACGCCGGCCTGGTCCTTAGCCTCCTTCATGAGATTCTCGAAGATGCCGCGGTCCATGCCGTACGACGAGATGGCGAAGTCCTGGATCAGCCTTCGGTAGATGTCGTAGGCGAACCACTCGTCGGCTTCCGCGTAGTGGTCGATGATCTCCTGGGTGATCCCCACGTTGGTTATGGTGTCCATCACTCCCGGCATGGAAAAGACCGCGCCGCTCCTGACGGAGAAGAGTATCGGATCCTTCGGGTTGGCGAAGCGCCCCTTGGTCAGCTCGTCGATGTTCTTCTGGAGGTAATAGGTCATCTTCCGCCGAAACCGCGGGTTGTTGATGTTGCCATCCTGCATGCGCTTGTACAGGTCCGAGGAGAGGATGAATCCCGCGGGGACATGCAGCCCCTCCATGTTGCAGGCGAAAAGCAGGCCGTGCGCCTTGCCCCCGATCTCCCAGATGGGTCCGTAGGTCTTCCCCTCGGGTATCGGCTCCTTGAATTTCCGGATCAGGAAATAGTAGCTCCCGTGCCTTCTCTTCTGGACCTGGTTCAGGCAGACGGCATCGCCCCGGGCCGCCAGGTCGCGGGAGAGGTAATCCTTCAGGCTGATCAGCAGGTTGTCGAAGAGCTGCAGCAGCGGCGACTGCATGATCTGGTCGCGCATGAATCGGTCGATGATCACCTCGATGGAGGGGGGGGATCCCTTGGGCATGAAGCGTCCCGATATCTTGTCCAGGCCGATGCAGTGTATCGCCTCGCGGCACACGTACTTGTAGGTGTCGTTGAACCTGTCGGATATCTCCCCGTGGATCGTCAGCAGGTGCGTCACCGTGTCCCGAAACTGTGACACCTTCATGTTCGGCGTGTTCAGCAGGTTTATGATGGTGGTCATCTCCAGGTTCGCCAGGCCGTCGATCAGGAAGGTCTCGGAGAAGAGAAAGAGTATCGTCTTGATCTCGTCGAAATCGATGGGATCGTACGTTTCCAGATGCAGCCGCTCGACGATTCGCTCGAAAAAGCGCACCCGCAGGAGGTTTATGTGAAAGAAGACCTTCAGGGTGTCGAACTTCTTCTCCTTGTATGACCCGTACATCGATGGGATGCCGAAGGCAATGTGCCGCTTGAACTCGATGGTGTCCACCGGCTCGAACTGCACCTCGGAGAGGAGTATCTCGTACTTCAGTCGGTGCTGCGCCTGCAGGAGCGCGCTCAGCGCCTCGATATCGCTCCCCTCCTGCAGCACCCTGAAGAAACCCTCCTGCGGCACGAAGAGGTTCTCCTCGGCGTACAGCTCCAGCTTGCTGATGGCCCGCACGTCGGAAAAATTGTACTTGTCGAATATCATCCGGTAGACATGCAGCAGGGTGATGAACTTCTCCACGTTGATCTTCGAGATGTCGCCCCTCCCCACCTCTTCGAACATCTCCCGGAAGTCGTCGTCGGATATCTCGTAGAGGAACTTCCAGATCATCGTCTCGGAGATGTCGATGCCGAACCGGTTCTTGATGTAGTTCAGTATCTTCGTCATCTCCGTGGGATTTCTCGTCTCGAAGTACTCCCTGAAGTAGCGGGCCATGTCCGCCCTTTTCTCCGCCGCCACCTGCGGGAATTCATGCGATTCCAGGAAGGCCATGAAGGCCTCCTCACCCACGGCGTTCAGGAAATCCCAGAATTTCTCGCCACCGTGGTCTCGGAAGTGCTCCCGTGCGGCATCGTAGATGATCCTCGCCTCGGGCTCCACGTCCAGGTTGATCATGCGGAAGAAGAGATCCAGGTTCTCGTAGACCTCCAGGGGGACCATCCTGTCCAGGAGCTGCTTGTCGCCGGTGAGCCAGTACTCCATGATCCGCTGGATCAGCACCACCGTCTGGCTGCTGGACTCGACGTGCACCTGCTTGCGCAGGAAGTGGATCAGGTCGTTCATCTTGTGGTTGGTGTCGATCGCCTCGGTGAAGGCCCTGATGTTGCCGGTGGCGCCGATATCGTGGTAGAAGGCGGGGAAGACGGCGGCCAGGGAGGTGATGAGATAGAACTCGTCCCTGTAGCGGCTGTTCAGAAGCCGGGAGATGTCGCGCTGGAAGACGTCGGTGTCCTTCAGGAAGACGCCCCCCAGCTTCAGATTCACGATGAGGCTCGCGGCGAGCATCCGGCAGGCCGAGGGGTTTATCTCGATCAGGTTCATCCAGGTCCTGATGTTCTCCAGGTGGCTCGAGTTCACGATCACCGTCCAGTCCGAGGCGATCCCGGTGATCTCGGGGAAGCAGAACTTCGAGCGCACCAGGATGTCGATGAAATAATCGGTGATGAATATGTTCCCCGACTCGATGACGTTCTTTCCGATGTTGAAAATCGTGGAGAAAGCGGATCGGTAGTTACCGCCGCGCTCGATCTCGCCGAGGAGCACCGGCATGACCAGGTCGATGGCGTTCCTCAGCAGGTCAAAGTTGTTGTTGGCCGCAACGATGGAGCAGACGGAGGCCACGGTCCTTGACATGTAGAGTTGCAACTCCCCGTCGCCACCCTCGTTCGATTTCCGTATCAGGAATGTCAGCATGAAGAGTATCGATCCGTCGTCGGCGATGGCCCCCGATTCGATCTCCTGCCGGATGGTGAAGCAGATCCTCTCCCACACCTCGGCATTGTGTTTGAAGCTGAAATGATCCCGGATGTATCGGTAGAGCTCCACCTGATCGGCGATGGCCCCCGAGGTCGCCGGCTCCAGGATCTCGCGGTAGGCCTCCGAGGAGACGGACTTGAGGAGGAGCACCAGCTTTTGAGCGCTTTCGCTCCCTATGATATGAAGGAACACCTCCTCCATCTCGTCCTCGGTGGTGACTATCGACCGCTCGATATACAGGCCGTACTGGAGTGCCAGAAAGGCGTTCATCGCCGAGAGGTTGCGATCCTCCCCGCCGGCCCCGTTCGCCAGGACTCCCGCGGCCTTCATTACCATGTCGTTCACGAAATCGAAGAAATACCCCTCCCGGCTCAGATCCATGAGCAGGGCAAGGTAATCCACCATGCGCTCCTCGAAACAGTGCCTCAGGGCCAGGAAGCGGGTTCCATCGCCGTCCCCCCGGGCGACGTAGTAGTATCGGTCAAAAAAGGTCTCGCTGGCCCTGAGGGCCGATCCCTTCTTCCTCGAGGTCGCCTCACTCAGGTACTGGATGAGGATCGGCAGGATATCCTTTTCATGCCCCGCCATGCTGTGGATATAATCGTAGAGGTAGGACCGGATACCGGCAACGGCGAATTTCCAGTCTATGTTCGGGTGATTCAGCTCCTGGATAAGCGAGCTCACCTTCTGCGTCGCCCCGTATTTCCCCGCTACGGGGAGCAGCAATTTGTCAAGGTTCTCCCGGATCTCCGCTTCCATCGTGATATCAGCGCATCTGTGCTCGCGGGACCGATCCCCCCGTTGGGACAGGACCCGGTATGAGGATAGCGCACCCCCCTTTGGATGCAATCATAAATCCATGGTGAGAGGTTTTTTTCATCCTAAAAGGGCGCGCCGAATAACTGTACAGAATCAAAAAAACGACGGGCATCATTCCCCGATACCGACGGGTGCCCGTCAGAGGGGCATCGGCTTCCCCTGGCGTTTCTCCTTGTCCCAGAAGGGGGATATCTCCAGGAGCCGCCCCACCACCTCGGGGAGCACCGAGAGGACGTAGCCGATGTCGTCTTCGGTCACGAAGCGGCTCAGGCTGAAACGGATCGATCCGTGGGCAGAGGTGAAGGGGACCCCCATCGCCCGGAGCACGTGTGATGGCTCAAGCGATCCCGAGGAACAGGCGGATCCGGAGGAGGCCGCGATGCCGTGCCGATCGAGATAGAGGAGGATGGCCTCCCCCTCGATGTAGTCGAAACCGATGTTGGTAGTGTTGGGAACCCGATTGTCCCGGTTTCCATTGAGGTGCGAGTTGGGGAAGCGCTTCAGGATGTCGCGCTCGAGCTTGTCACGGAGGGCTCTGACCCTCCCATGGTACTCCGAGAGATGCTCCGACGCCAGCTGGGACGCCCTGCCGATGGCAATGATACCGGGGGTGTTCTCCGTGCCGGGGCGCCTCCCCTTCTCCTGATGGCCGCCGTAAAGGACCGGACGGATCCTGGTGCCTCGCCGCACGTAGAGCACGCCGATCCCCTTGGGGGCGTGGAACTTGTGGCCCGATATGGTGAGGAGGTCGCAGCCGATATCGTTGACGCGGATGGGTATCTTCCCCGCCGCCTGAACGGCGTCCACGTGGAAGGGGATCCCCCGCTCCCTGCAGAGGGCGCCGATCTCCTGCACCGGAAAGATGACGCCGGTCTCGTTGTTCGCGTACATGATCGACACGATGGCGGTGTCGTCCGTGACGGACTCCCTGAGCGCGGTCATGTCCAGGTTCCCCTCGCTGTCCACCGGCACGTAGGTGACGGTGTACCCGTCGCGCTCCAGCTTCTTGCACAGCGAGAGCACCGCCGGGTGCTCAACCCTGGACGTGACGATGTGCTTTCTGTCCCTGTAATAGGAGATGGTCCCGAGGATCGCGGTGTTGTCGCTTTCGGTGCCGGTGCCGGTGAAAACGATCTCATAGTCCTGGTCCGCCCCGAGGAAGGCCGCCACCTGCTCGCGCGCCCTGTCCAGGTGCTTCCCCACGTTCCCGCCGAAACTGTGGATGCTGGAGGGATTGCCGTACCGGTCCGTCAGGAACGGCATCATGGCATCCAGCACCTCGGGGGCCACCATCGTTGTAGCGTTATTGTCAAGATATACGATTCTCTCCATGGCTGCCGTCATTTCGCCTCCACAACCTCAATCCCTTCTTCAACGAATTCCCGCAGCTTCGTCTCCACGAGATTCTTCAGGGTGACATTGGAGGCGACGCAGTTGGCGCAGCTCCCGCGAAGGGCCACGTAGACCACGCTGCCGTCAATGTCCACGAGCTCGATATTTCCGCCGTCCTTCTGAAGCTCCGGCCTGATGACGTTGTTGATGGTCTCCTCCACCAGCTGCATCCTCCTGATATTGGTGAGCGGCCTTTTCTCCTTCTCCGATTCCCCGGCCGGGGCGACCTTGAGCTCCTCCTCGATTATGTCCTCGATACGGGGGATGCAGGAGCCGCAGGCCCCCCCCGCCTTGGTGTAGTTCGTCACCTCCTCGACGGTCTTCAGATGGTTCTCCCGGATCACCTTCCTTATGAGGGCATCGGTGACGCCGAAGCACCGGCATATGATCTCACCCTCGGTGTCCAGCTCGTCGGGGATGCTCTCCCCCTTCCACTTCGCCACCGCCAGGGTGAGCGCCTCGTGCCCCATGACCGAACAGTGCATCTTCTCCTCGGGGAGCCCCCCGAGAAAGGCCACGATGTCCTGGTTCGTGATCTTCGACGCCTCCTCGATGGTCTTCCCCTTCACCATCTCGGTAAGGGCCGATGACGAGGCGATGGCGCTGCCGCATCCGAAGGTCTCGAATTTCGCGTCGGTGATGATACCCTTATCGTCGATCTTCAGGTAGAGCTTCAGGGCATCGCCGCAGACGATGCTCCCCACCTCGGCCACCACGTCCGCGTTATCAATGGCTCCGACGTTCCTCGGGTTTGTGTACAGCTCTTTCACCTTGTCAGTATAATTCCACATACGGTTCTCCTTTTGATGCCTCTATTCTATAAAACAGTCACTTTTGTCAAATGAAAGAATTATATAAATATACACTAAAATATTGAAATGATCCAGCATTTTTCCTGAAGCCAGTCCCTGGTGTCCCGAGCTGCACCGCCTCCGATCCAGCTGTGGGGTCAGAGCCTTCACTCCGGAAGGCTCTCTCAAGGCTCGTCCAGCATACCGAGGCGAGGGAACCTTCAATTTCATAATCGAGGCTCCGACCCCACAGCAACTCCAGCCTCCGATCGTGGTGCTGCTCTCCAGTGAAACTCGCGTTATGTCTCATCAACCCCCCTGTCACCATACCCGTTCATGTTATGTCGCATAACACCGATGGGAGCGCCAATTAATTACCCCTGCCGTCCAATTTTACTTTCAGTTTGATGATTTTTTCTCGATAACAATAGTAACGAACCAACGTGTCGTAAAGGGTTGCCATGATAAACATAGTACAGTTACACCCGGTACAGGAAGAGCAGCCAGGGACCCTGCGGATTGAGGCACGGGGCCCGCAGGCACCGCTTGTATCCTTTCATGAAATCCTCAGGGGTAGGGTTCAGGAGTCCGGCAACAGCGCCGGGTCCTTCCAGCAGGAAGAGGCCGCATCCCCGAGACCGGAACAGCCGTCAGAACAGGCCGCGCTTCACGATACCGGGCGTATAAACAGCGAATCAAGAAACGAGGAAGAGAACACCGCCAGGACTGACCGTCCAGAGGCCGAGACGCCGGCTCAGGAAACCCCCCGCTCCCGGGATACCGAACGGCAGACGTCCCGTGAGGGCCGTGCCGATGCCGCTGAGGCAAAACAGGGGGAGCAGAGATCCTCGGAGCGCAAGGAGCGGACGGAAGCGGAATCCACCGGCGCACTGACACTCGAGCAGCACAGGATGCCGGGGAACGCACCGGCCGAGCGAAAGCCCTCCGTGGAATCGCTACCCAGGCCGGCCGATACCACCTCCCGCCGGCATGGCATCCGGGAAAAGTCGCTACAGAATCTTGGGGCCAGTCTGCAGGAGCTCATCTCGCTCATGGGCGCACGGAACGTCCAGGGAGAGAGGGGGGCGGATCTCCGGGCAGAGGTGCTGCCGCAGGGCAGATCGAAACCCCGGACCGGGCGCATCGAACAGAATCTGCGGCAATCGCTGCAGCAGCTGAAGGAGCTCATCAACAGGATCGAAAGCGACCGGGGGAAACAGAATCGCGAGCAACTGCCAGGCAGAACCATGTCGCAGCTGCAGATGCTGCTGCGCCACCTCACCGCGGCACAGGAGAAGGGGAGACAGGAGCCGGCATCGCCGGCGATATCCTCGGAGATACGCGAGCTCTCCAGCAGGATCGCATCGCTCGTCGGCTCAATCAGGCAGGAACAGGCGGGCCGTCAATCCACTGACGACGGGGCCCAGCAGGGCCTCAACCCCGGCCTCTACAGGAATGACACGCTCCTCCGTCGGGCGGCCGTCCCGCAGGCGGGCCAGACATACGGAGGTCAGTTCCAGGATCAGCTTCAGAGCATGCTCGAGCAGGCCCGCATCTCGGTAAGGGACAGCGGAAACGCCACCCTGGCGATGCGGCTCCATCCCAGAGAGCTGGGGAGCATGAACATAAACCTTGGCCTCGAGCAGGGCGTCATCAACGGACGCTTCACGGTAGAGACCGAGGACGCGCGCCAGCTTCTGCTTCAGAACCTGGAATTCATACGGAGCGAGATGGAGCAGGCGGGCATCACCGTGGGCAACTTCCAGGTGAACGTGAGCGGCGGCGGAGAACAGTACTCGGAAGGAGAAGCGGGGCATGGTTCCGCCACGGCCCCGCAGGTCCCGGAGGCGCAGATCGCCGCCAGTTACGGGATGGGCGCCCAGGTACTGCACGAGGGCGGAATAAACGTGATCATCTGAGGAGGGATCAATGGAGATAGGGACGAACAGATTCGAGATGAATTCCCAGGAGGTCGCCGAGGCGAGGCGTCAGGCCCAGGCGGTGAACGCCAGGATCCGTCCGAATTCCAGCGAGGCGCCCAACGAACTGGGGAAGGAATCCTTCCTGCGTCTCTTGGTGACGGAGCTCCGGCATCAGGACCCGACCCAGCCCATGGCAGACAGGGAATTTATCGCCCAGATGGCCCAGTTCTCGTCACTGGAGCAGATGCGGAACATGAACACCGAGATGGGGAACCTCCTGAGGAGCTCCCGCTCCGCCGAGGCCTACGCCCTCCTGGGACGGGAGATAGAGGCCTTTAATCAGCAGACCAATATCCGGACCAGCGGCGTGGTGACATCAGTGAGGGTGCAGAACAACGAATTCACGCTGATGGTTGGCGATCGCGAGGTGAGCCTCGGCGATGTTCGCCGCGTGCAGGGGACTCAGATGCAGGGTGAGGGGGGACAGGCCCCCACGATGGGGCAGTTGCAGCAGTAGGACGAATTCATGGACGCGGTCCATAACCAATAATTCATTTACAGGAGTTGTGCCACTATGATGCGTTCACTCTTCGCCGGGGTTTCCGGTTTAAAAAACCATCAGACACGGATGGATGTCATCGGGAATAACATCTCGAACGTCAACACCTACGGGTTCAAGGCGAGCCGTGTCACCTTCCAGGACATGCTCTCCCAGACCATCGCCGGCGCATCGAGACCCGAAGAGAACATCGGTGGCATCAATCCCAAGCAGGTGGGACTCGGCATGACCGTGGCCTCCATCGACAGGATATTCACCCAGGGGAGCCTGCAGACCACCGGCAACCAGACCGACCTGGCAATATCCGGCGACGGCTTCTTCCTCGTCGCCGAGGGGGACAACCGCTATTACACCAGGGCCGGCAATTTCGGCCTGGACAGGGACGGGACGCTGGTGAATCAGGCCAACGGCTTCCGCGTGCAGGGATGGAGGGCCACCAGGAACGCGCAGGGTGAGATGACGGTGAACCCATCGGGGACCACCGAGGACATCATCATCCCGGTATACAGCAAAATCGATGCCAGGGAGACGCAGAACATCCGCTACCGCTGCAACCTGGATTCCCGGAGCCCCATCGTCCCGCCCAACGCCACCGGCCGCATGAGGGCCTCGGCGGGGGTCACCACCAATATCGACACCTACGACAGCCTAGGGAACACCCACCGGCTCACCCTGAACATCTGGAGGACCGGCCCCAACCAGTGGACCGCCTCCGCCGCCATCACCGGGATCGAGGGGAATGTAACGCTGGACGTCCTCCCGGGCGCCGGACAGGAGAACCAGCTGAACACCTCCGGCAGGATCAACCTGCGGTTCTCTCCCGACGGCAGAATCCTTTCGGCAGCCGACGCCGCCACTCCCGACGAGGTGAACCAGGGGGACCTCAGGGTCAACGCATCCTTCCGGATCGCGGGGAACCCGGAGGTTCGCACCATGTCGCTCAACCTGGGCCAGTCGGGGCTCCTCCAGGGGATCACCCAGTTCGCCTCCGCCTCCACCACCAGGGCGGTGGAGCAGGACGGCTACAACATGGGCTACATGGAATCCTTCAACATCGACAACTCCGGCATCATCACCGGGGTCTACTCCAACGGCGTGCGCCAGACCGTGGGGCAGGTGGCCATGGCGGTCTTCACCAACCCGCAGGGTCTCACCGCCCAGGGGGAAAACCTCTTCCTGGAATCGAACAACTCAGGGCGGGCGAACATAGGCCCGGCATCCACGGCCGGCCGCGGGAGCGTCGTCGCCGGCACGCTGGAGATGTCCAACGTGGACCTCTCGGACCAGTTCACCGACATGATCATCACCCAGAGGGGGTTCCAGGCCAACTCCAGGACCATCACCACCTCGGACCAGATGCTCCAGGAGCTGATCAACCTGAAACGCTGAGGTGCAGCGACACATTGAGACGGTATAGGAGGGGGTCCAGGCCCCCTCTTTAATTGCACCGGT
Source organism: Spirochaetota bacterium (assembly GCA_016929135.1). Taxonomy (GTDB): domain Bacteria; phylum Spirochaetota; class UBA4802; order UBA4802; family UBA5550; genus JAFGJK01. The sequence goes on from JAFGJK010000029.1 coordinate 18,394, forward strand.
GAGACACAGGGGGTCAGCCCCTTAATTTGAGATTCAAGGCTACAGCTTAAAGGGTTAAAACCTATTTTTGGGTCAGACCCTTATTCTGAGGGTCAGACCCTCAATTTCATGGTCAGAGCCCGCATCTTTTCTCCTAATCTAATCGGGGTCAGAGCATCCGAACTCTGATTCGCCCGGCACAGCTGCGGCGTCAGGCCCCTGTGTGATTTTTTTTTTTACAAAAGGGGTCAGACCCCCCATCCCGCCCTTGAACAGACGATATGGCACGACAATGGCCCGCCCGTACCCCGGCTATTTCTTCGCTATTATTTCCTTGATCTCCCTGAACCGCGCCTCGGTGAGATCGTACCTGCCGAAGGGGACGTAGCTCAGCAGGAGCATCGCCGCGGGGAAGAGGCAGAAGACGATCCTGATGCCGGTCTCAACGCTCTCCGGCTGGACATCCCCCCGGGTGAACCCGGAGAGGGCCAGGCCGAAGCCGACGATGCTGGGACCCACGGAGTAGGCCATCTTCTGGCCCGAGGCCCAGACCCCGGAGAAGATCCCCTCGCGCCGAAGGCCCGACCTCATCTCGTCATACTCGATCGTATCGGGGAGCATCGAGAAGGGGAAGAGCTGGAAGCTGGAAAAGCCGATGCCCAACAGCACGATCTGAACGTAGAAGAGCGCCAGCTGCGACGGTGTGGTAAAAAAGGTGGAGACTAGCATCACCGCGATGAGCATGAGCCCGATCCGGTAGGCCCTGATCTTCCCCAGCCGCACCCCGATTTTCAGCCACACCGGGATGAAGAGGATGGCCACACCGAAAAGAATCGGGAAGACGACACCCATGAAGGTCTCCGGCTGCTTCAGGGCATGCTTCACGTAGTAGATCAGCCCTGCCATGAGGACGCCGATGCCGATGGACTGCAGCATGTAGCTGGCCATGAGCATGAGGAAGGGAAAATTCTTCAGGGCGATGCGCAGCTGCTCCCGTACCGGCGGCAGCTCCTTTTTCGGCGGGAGCGCCTTGGCCCTCCCGGTCCCGAGAAAGCAGAGGAGGCAGATCGCCGCGATGGCGGCGCCGAAGACCGCCCCCATGAACCGGAAACCGTCGGCCCCCTCCCCGCCGGCCTTCACCAGGGGCATCGCCAGGCCGCCGGCCAGGAGCACCCCCACCGACGATCCGATCATCCTGAAGGAGGTTATGGACATACGCTCGTTGTAGTCGTCGGACATCTCCGCCACCATGCTCGAGTAGGGGACGTTCACCACGGTGAAGAAGGTGCAGCCCAGGGCGAACATGATCCCCACGTGCACCGCCCTGAGCCCCTCCGATTCGTATCCCGGCGCCAGGAACATCAGGAAGAAGGAGAGGCCGAAGGGGACCGCTCCCAAGAGGAGATAGGGGCGGCGGCGCCCCCATCGCGATGATGTCATGTCCGAGATGGCCCCCATGATGGGGTCCGAGACCACGTCCCAGAGCTTCGGGGCAAGAAGCACCAGCCCGGCCACGGCCGGGTCGATCCCCACAACGTTGGTGAGGAAAAACAGGAGGAAGAATCCCGAGGTGACGATGAAGATGTTGCTGCCGATATCACCGACGCCGTAAGCGAGCTTGATCCCCAGTGAGACCCTGCCCGGTACGTGTCCGGTTGGTGTTTCGTGCGACGATGCTGCCATGGCATACCCCCTTTCGGCACTGCGGCGGGAGGGCCCGCAAGCCCGGCGATTGAACGGGGTGAATTCTATCATTGCCGGCGGCCGGATTCAAGAAAAAAACCGCCGCGGAGGATGCGGTATCCACAAGCACGCAAAGCACCCGTCAACAAACAGCCGACGGGGTGTTCACTGACGGTGATGACGCAACAAGGGGGCCTGCGGGCCCCCTCTCTCGTGCTCTACGCCTTTGCCTCGGTATCGGATTTGCATTCGCACCCGGGGATGGTACAGATCTTCAGCGGCACATAGAGCAGGCAGAATCCCGTGATGGAGGTCACCACCAGTATCACGCCAAACAGCGCAATGATGAACTCGGCCACCCTGGATACGTCGAGAATGATGACGTTGAGGAGGAGGGCCATACCGACGAGAAACCTGAGATAGCGGTCGACGCTTCCAATATTCTTGTTCATTGTACAACCTTCTCTTTACTGGATTTGATGATAGCCTTCTGGATCATTGTGAGGGGGAACCTCCCATTCCACGCAAGAAGAATTTTTGTATTGACGAATTTTTTTACCGCTTTATCCAGTCCCCGTGGCGCCGTGAAGGCGGCACGATGACACTTCGGGAAGACGGGTATGGCACGGATACTATCGGGAATACAACCCTCGGGAACGCTCCATCTGGGGAACTATTTCGCCATGATGAAACGGATGATACAGTACCAGGAGGAGCACGACCTCTTCTGCTTTCTGGTGAACTACCACGCCATGACGAGCCTCCAGGATGGAGAGAGGCTCAGGGAAAACACGATCGAGGCGGCCATAGACTTCCTGGCACTGGGGCTCGATCCGGAAAAGGCGCACTTCTGGGCGCAGTCGGACATTCCCGAGGTAACGGAGCTCTCCTGGATACTGGCCTGCTACACCTCCCTGGGCCTCCTGGAGCGCAGCACCAGCTACAAGGACAAGGTCGCGCGGGGGATCGTCCCCAACGCCGGCCTCTTCACCTACCCGGTGCTCATGGCGGCCGACATCCTCATGTACAACGCCGAGATAATCCCGGTGGGGAAGGACCAGAAGCAGCACGTGGAGATCACCCGGGACATCGCCCTGCGGTTCAACGGCGTCCACGGAGAGGTGTTCACGATCCCGGAGCCGCAGATCGCCGAGGAGATCGCGGTGATCCCCGGTATCGACGGCCAGAAGATGTCCAAGAGCTACGACAATACCATCAACATATTCGAGGACGAGAAGTCCCTCAAGAAAAAGGTGATGCGCATCGTCACCGACTCCACACCGGTGGAGGATCCCAAGGACCCTGAGCGGTGCAACCTCTTCGCCCTCTATCGCCTCTTCGCGGACAGCGGGAAGACCGAGGCCCTGCGGGATCGGTACATAAGGGGGGGCATCGGGTACGGCGAGGTGAAGAAGGAGCTCTTCGGGCTGATATGGGAATTTTTCGCACCCGCCAGGGAACGGCGCCGGGAGCTGGCGGGCGACCGAGGCGAGGTGGTGCGGATACTGAAACGGGGCGCCGAAAAGACCAGGGTGATCGCCGCGGGGACCATGGACCGCGTGCGCAGGGCCGTAGGCCTCGTCTACCGGTGAGATTCACCCGCCTACTGATGAGCCCGGTCGAGACGCTCCATGAAGCGGACCATGTGCTCCGGCAGCGGGGCGGCGAAGCTGAGCCGCTCTCCGGTGCGGGGATGGTCGATCCCCAGACTCACCGAGGCGAGCAGCAGAAAGGGGACCCGGTACTTATCCCATTTCTTTGAATAGATCGGGTCCCCCACGATGGGATTCCCCATGTGGGACAGGTGAACCCGGATCTGGTGCGTCCGCCCGGTGTGCAGCGCGATCTCCAGCAGCGAAAAGACCCCCATGCTGCAGTTCCAGGTCCTGGCAACAGTATACTCCGTGACCGCCCCCCTCCCCTCCTCGGTGACCGTCATCTTGTGCCGGTAGATCCTGTGGCGCCCGATGGGGGCGTTGATCGTGTCATGCTGCAACGGCGTCTTGCCCACGATGACTGCCGCGTATTTTTTCTCCACCGATCTTCCGGCGAACTGCTCCACCAGGCCCCTGTGTGCGGCATCGTTCTTCGCCACCACCATGATGCCGGCAGTGTCCTTGTCGAGCCGGTGAACGATCCCCGGCCGCACCACGCCGCCAATAGATGAGAGGTCGCGAAGATGGAAGAGGAGCGCGTTCACCAGCGTGCGGTCCCAGTTGCCGTGTCCCGGATGGACCACCACGCCGGGATCCTTGTTGATGACCGCGATATCGCCGTCCTGATAGATGACCTCCAGCGGCAGGTCCATCGGCTCCACCAAGAGCTCCTCCGGCTCCGGGACCTCGATGCCGATACCGTCGTCGGTCTTCACCTTGTAGTTCTGCTTCACCGGGACGCCGTTCACCAGAACGGATCCGGCA